>JBNNED010000081.1:0-6449 GCA_050285825.1 Verrucomicrobiales bacterium
GCTATGAGGTGCAGGGCGGCGGCGCACCCGTCATCGCGGGCGACCGCCTCTACGCCTTCGGCTTCTACGGCGAGTTCGGCGAGGAGGTCCAGGAAACCCTCCTCTGCCTCGACGCCAATACCGGCGAAAAAATCTGGGAACACCGCTTTTCCGACTACCTCAGCGACATTGTTTACAATCGCTACGGCATCGGATCTCCCGTCGTCGATCCCGCCTCCGGCAACATCTACCTGCAAGCCTCCAATGGCCGCATCATGGGCTTCAGCCCGGACGGAAAAGCACTCTGGGAGCGCTCGCTCATGGAGGAGTTCGGTCGCCTCACCTTCCCGAACGGTCGCACCGGCTCGGCTGCGATCGACGGTCGGCTCGTCATCTTCCACTGCGTAACCGCGAACTGGGGAGCGGAAGGCCCCGGAGCCGACCGCTTTTACGCCTTTGACAAAACCAGCGGCGAACTCGTCTGGTCGTCCTCACCCGGCACCCGCCCCGTCGACAGCTCCTTTTCCATGCCCGTCTTCGCCGATCTGGACGGCCACCGCGTTTTCTACGCCGGCACGGGCTGTGGCAACGCCGTCTGCGTCGATGCCCGCACCGGCAAACCGCTCTGGCGCTTCCAAATTTCCCAAGGCGGCGTCAACAGCCAGCTCATTCCCTACGGCACGGACAAACTCCTCGTCATCCACGGCAAGGAAAACATGGATTCCACGAACAAAGGACGCATCGTCTCCCTGAAAATCCCCACCAGCTACCCCACCGAACAGCTCGTCCTCGGCCCGGAGGCCGAACTCTGGCGCAATGACGACTTCGTCGCCTTCACCTCCTCCCCCGTCCTGGTGGAAAACCGACTCTACCTCACCAACGCGACCGGCGAGCTCGCCTGCGTCGATGCTGACAGCGGCAAAACGCTATGGTCTGAAAAACTCGGCCACGACCAAATCCACGCCTCGCCCGTCTATGGCGATGGCAAACTCTACGTGCCTTTCTTCAGCGGCCTCTTCTTCATCGTCGAGCCCAGCGACGAAGGGGCGAAAGTTCTCCAAAAAGCCGAGATCAAAGATGGCGACTCCACCGTCCCCCTCCTCGCCGCGCCCAGCATCCACGGTGGAAAAGTCTTCCTGCAAACGAGATCCAAGCTGCACGCTTTCGGAAAGGCGGATGGAACTTTCGTGGACGCCCCGCGCCGCGAGCTGCAATTCCCCTCGAAAGAAGTCGCCTCCCTCCAGATCGTCCCCGCCGAATTCGCCCTCGCTCCCGGCGCGACCCAGAAGTTCAAAGTTTACGGGCTCGATCCCAGAGGCCTCCGCGTCCAGCAAATCACCGAAGGCTTGAGCTGGGAAAAATTCGTCCCTCCCACGGCCAAGGTCAAAGCCAAAGTCGACGCCAGCCTCGACGAAACATCCGGCACTCTCACCGCCGCTCCCGAAGCCAAACTGAGCGCAGGCGCTCTGAAAGTCACTTGGAACGGCAAGAGCGCGACCACCCGCGGTCGCGTCCAGGCCACCTACGGCTACAGCGCTGATTTCGACTCCACCCCGCTGACGCAAAAGAAGGCGGACGGCACGCCCTTCTCCTTCCCCCCCCTCCCCTGGCTCGGTGCCCGTGTGAAGTGGTCCGTGATCGAGAAAGACGGTTCGAAGGTCATCACCAACAACCTCGACAACATCCTCTTCCAGCGCACGATGAACTTCTTCGGCCCGCCGGATCTCAGCAACTACATCCTCGAAGCCGATGTCATGACAGATGGCAACCGCCGCGTCATGTCGAACGTCGGTCTCGTCAACCAGCGCTACCTCATCACCCTCGTCGGCAACTCGAAAATCCTCGAAGTCTCCTCCAACCACGAGCGCGTGAAGGAGTCCGTCCCCTTCCCCGTCAAAGCCAACACTTGGTATCGGCTTAAAACCCACGTCGTGGCGAAAGAAGACGGCACCGGCACGGTCTTCGCCAAAGCCTGGCCGCGTGGAGAAGACGAACCCGCCGCCTGGACCATCGAAGTCCCCGTCAAAAAAGCCCACCCCCACGGTGCCCCCGCGATCTACGCCTTTTCGCCGCAATCGCTCAAACCCGTCTTCATCGACAACATCAAACTCAGCCAGGCCCAGTAAAAAATACTACCGTGCAGTGGGTGAAATGCCCTTAGGGTGCTTCCAGCCCGCTGACTACAAACCCGCTTCTCAAAACCATGAAATCCACCGTCACTCTCCTCGCCCTCAGCGCCACCCTCGCCACCGCCAAAGACTGGCCGATGTGGGGCGGCGACGCCTCCCGTAACATGGTCGCCCAGGCCAAAGATCTTCCCACCGAAATCCTCACCGGCACGCTCACAGACGAGGAACAAGCCGACCTCTCCGAAGCCAAAAACGTAAAATGGGCAGCCAAACTCGGTTCCCAAGCCTACGGCAACACCGTCGTCGGCAACGGTCTCGTCCTCGTCGGTACGAACAACGAATCACCCCGCGACCCCAAGCAAAAAGGCGACCGCGGCGTCCTCATGGCCTTCGACGAGAAATCCGGCGAGTTCCGCTGGCAGCTCGTCATCCCCAAACTCGGCGCCGGTAAAGTCTCCGACTGGGAATACGTCGGCCTCTGCTCATCGCCCGCTATCGAAGGCGACCGCGCCTGGCTCGTCAGCAACCGCGGTGAAATCATCTGCCTCGACCTCAACGGCATGGCCAACGGCAACGACGGCCCTTTTAAAGACGAAGCCACCTACATGTCCGCCGATGGCAACGCCGTGGCCCTCCACGATGGTCTCGCCGACATCATCTGGAAATTCGACATGCGCGAAGAGCTTGGCGTCTTCCCCCACAACGTCTCCAGCTGCTCGCCTCTCATCATCGGCGATATGATTGTCGCCGCCACCTCGAACGGCATGGACTGGTCCCACACCAACATCCCCAACCCCTCCGCCCCCGCCCTCTGCGCCGTCGATAAAAATACCGGCCAACTTCTGGGCGAGGAAGCTTCCGGCGTCTCCGCCCGCGTCCTGCACGCCAGTTGGTCCTCCCCGGCCTTCGGCAAGCTGGGCGACAAAAACGCCATCGTCTGGGGCGGTGGTGATGGCTTCGCCTACGCCTTCGACCCCAAACCGAAAGAAGACGAAGAAGGCTTCATGATCTTCAACGAGTTCTGGAAACACGACTGCAACCCGCCCGAATACCGCGAAAAAGACGGTGAACCCATCAAATACGCGACCTTCGCCGGCCCGAGCGAAATCATCGGCACGACCGTCGTCGCCGACAACCACGTCTACGCCCTCCTTGGCCAAGACCCCGAACACGGCGATGGCGTGGGCATGATCAGCTGCCTCGACGCCGACGGCAAAGTCGTTTGGTCCTCCAAAGAAGTCGGTCGTTCCATCTCCACCGTCGCCGTCCACGAAGGCCTCGTTTACGCCGCCGAATACGATGGCGACATCCACTGCTTCGACGCCAAGACCGGCGAACATCACTGGAAACACGAGACCCTGAGCCGCATCTGGGGCTCTCCCCTCGTCGCCGATGGCAAAGTCTGGCTCGGCACCGAAGACGGCGAACTCCACATCCTCGACACGGGCAAAGAACTCAAAGCCCACGAGCCCGTCATCTTCGAAGCCCCCATCTACTCCAGCCCCGTCGTCGCCAACGACACCCTCTACATCGCCACCCAAACGCATCTTTATGCCATCGGGAAGTAGTCATCGCTCAAAAGTCATTGGCCATTAGCTCCCCCCCTCTCTGCTTCCTACTTCCTACTCCAAAACCTGAACCTCCTCGCCCATCTCCATCTCTCCCCGCCCGATGCCCCCTCGCGCATCGGCAATCTGCTGGGCGACTTTGTCAAAGGCACCCCGGAAAGCCTCGCCGGACACTTCCCTCCCGCCGTCGTCCAAGGCATCCGCCTCCACCGCGCCGTCGACCGCTTCACCGACGCCCACCCCGCCTTTCACGAGGCCAAAAAACTCCTCGCCCCCGAACGCCGCCGTTTCGCGGGCCTGATCGTCGATATCATTTTCGACCACCTCTTGATCAAAAACTGGGCCCGCTATCACGAGCAGCCCCTCGCGGATTTTTTGGCCGAAATTTACGAGCAATTCGACGCCCACCCGCAACTACTCACCCCGCGCATGGCCACGCTTCTCCCCCGGCTCAAAGCGGAAAACTGGCTCGGCATCAATGAAAGTCTCGCGGGATTGAGCACGACCATGTCTCGCGTGAGCACCCGCCGCCCCTTCCTCCGGGTCATTAAAGACGCCCACTTGGACTTCACCCGACAGCCGGAGCGCTTCGACAAGCATTTTCTCTGTCTCTATCCGGATTTGATCCGTCTTGCCACTCGCCAGACGTCCGAGCACTCCTAATTTTATTGGGAATCACAGTGTTTTCAATACCACCGTCAGCCGCCTCACACGACGGCATTGAAGGCATGAGCTGCGACTTGGATCACAGCTCACGGAGCCTGTGATCCGCTTCGATCCCCGCCCGAGATCCCGGGGCCACCAAGTCCTAATTTGGGGCGAATTTCATTGGAACCTTCTTAAAAAATATGTGATACAGAAAAAAGAAATTGCCAAATTGCGAATTTTTCGTAACTTTCTACGTAGTTATGAAAAAGAATTCTGGATTCACCCTCGTCGAGCTCCTCGTCGTGATTGCGATTATCGCGGTTCTAACTTCCTTGACCTTTGTCGGTTACGGAAAAGTCAAGCTCTCGGCGCACAAGGCCAAGAGCATTGCCAACATGCGTTCACTCTCGACGATCACGATGGCGATGGCTCAGGAATCCAACGGAAATTTCCCTTCTCTCCATTTGACCAACAATCAAAACCCGTATTGGTTTAGTGGCCAAAAACGCCGGATCATGGAAGACCAATACGGCTTGACCCGGGACATGTGCTACACCGATTCCAATGAATGTTGGAAGAAAGACGGTTACGACATCTGCCAGAATCGCGAACTCTGGGATTGGCAAGGCGGAAGTTCCGCTTCCGTTTGGGGCTACAGCTATCTTGTCAATGACGCTCGGAATGGAGAAGGATCAGACTGGGGAGCTACCGGTACCTTCTCGCCACCAGAAGATTTCAATCAAATCAAGGACTCCGTCACCTATGTCGACGAAAACGGAGAAGAACGAATCCGCTGGATTCCCCGAAACATGTACGACCAATGCGTTTACCCTCTTCTCTGGGCCGATTTGACGCGCGTCTACAACGGCGAACCTGTTGGTAATTTCATGAAGAGCAGCGGCAGACTACTCGGCACCAACATCGCGCGGATCGACGGGAGCGTCGAATGGATCCCCGAGGAGAGACTGAAAGAACGTTTCAGCAACGGTAGCCTGAAACTCGTCTGGTGACTTGCTGTCATATAATCCTTCCCAGTCCCCCCTTTTTCCCCTTCCATGGCGGCTGTGCCCGCTTGTCACTTCCAATCACTGAACCTCCGCCCTGAAATCGGAGGAAATTCCTACGCTCTCCAACTCGGTGACGAATCCCTCATTCTCGATGCCGGCATGCACCCCAAAGAGGATGGGGCTTCCGCCATTCCGCGCTATGACGAGCTGCCAGACGGGCGCGCCGACGGCATCATCATCACCCACTCCCACCTCGATCACATCGGCACCCTGCCCGTCCTTCAGGAAAAACACCCCGAGGTTCCCGTTTACCTCACCGCCCCCACCGCCGCCCTCGGCGAGGCTCTCCTGCATAACTCGGTCAACGTCATGAAGAGCCAACGCAGCGAGCTTGGCATTCCGGAATACCCTCTCTACACCCACCCCCAGATCGACCGCGCCATGGCCCAGTGGTTTCCGCGCGACTACGACCGCCCCTTTCTCCTCAATCCCCTCTCCGAGTCCTCGGCCAGCCTCACTTTTCACGACGCCGGTCACATCATGGGTTCCGCCGGCATCAGCATCTCCGCGCACGGTCGCCAGATTTTCTACACGGGCGATGTCCATTTCGCCGATCATACCCTGACCAAAGGTGCGCGTTTTCCCGATCTCGACGCTCCCGATCTCCTCATCATGGAGTGCACGCGCGGCTCGGCCCCCCGCTCCCCTGACTACAGCCTCGCCAAAGAACAACACCGCCTCGCCAGTCGCATCGCCGAGACCATCGCCCGCGGCGGCTCCGTCCTCATCCCCGTCTTCGCCATCGGAAAAACGCAGGAAACGCTGACCATGCTGCACGGCTTCAAGGAAAACGAACTCCTCCCCGAGCAGACGCCCATCATCATCGGCGGGCTGAGCACGAAGATGACGATCCTCTATGACGCCTTCGCCTCCCGTGTGCGCCGGACGCGACCGAAGTTCGAGCTCATTCGCGAAATGGAACTCCCCGTCTCGCGCCGCCCCCGCCGCAGCAAGCCCATCGAATACCGTCCTGGCGTCATTTACGCCGTTTCCAGCGGCATGATGAGTGAGCACACCGTCTCAAACACCCTCGCCCGCCAATTTCTCAGCAATCCCGC
>JBNNED010000082.1:0-2871 GCA_050285825.1 Verrucomicrobiales bacterium
TGTCTCGCGTGTGCTGGGCGGGCGACCGCAGGCCATAGGCTGGGCCGGCGCGCGCGTTTACAACTTCAACGTCACCGAGAAAGAGACCTTTTATCTGAGTGAGAGTTTGCGCGATAATCACTCGGCGGGTCTGGGGCCGAATTGGGGGAATTTGTTCAACTACGCCCGACTTTGGGAGAACCGGGTGGGTGCGGATTATCGGCAGATTCCCGTTTATCCGAAAGTCGATAACAAGGTCTGGGATCAATATTGGGCCCCTTATGATCACGATGGAACGGGCGCTTATGCCCAAGACCGGCAGCACGTGAACTCGGCGATCGGTCCGGTGGTGGCGGTGATGCAAATGACGATGTTTCTGGGGGCGGAAGAGGTGCCGAAGCCCGATTACGTCGATGCCCGTGAGGGACCGAATCAAAAATATTACCGCGCCAACGTCCACATCAAGCCGGTCATCGGGCTCTGGAATCCCTACAACGTGCCGATCGACCCCCAAGTCTACTTGCTCGAATGGGCCTATAACCCCTACATGCGCATCGACTTCCAGAAGCCAAATCCCAATGGCACTTTCCCCAACGGGTCGGGATTTGTGACGGAGATCTGGATGCGGGATTACTGGGAGATCAGGAAGGGGATTATTTCCACGAATGCCGATAGCGTGGGCAGTTACATGCGGGTGCAAACGCAGGCCGTCGATTTCCAACCCGGGGAGCTGCGCCTCTTCTCGCCTTCGCAGGTGACGGCCCTCGGGCAGCGGAACGAGCTGACGCCGCGACTCGAACCGAACGGCTCATATAAAACGACGATTCTCTGTTCGCAAACCACCACGGGGCGGACGAAAAAAGGGCAGCCTCTGGTCGTGCCGGGTGGTTTTTATGGCTGGTTTGGTGATGTCGTCCTGCAGGACACGCACTGGGACGGGGGGACGGTCACGGGCGGCAGCGTGGGCACGCAACAGCATTTCGGCAATCAACTGAAAAAGACCGCCAGCCCGGCCGTCATGACCTTCAAACGACAAGACTCTTCCGGCGCGATCCAGCACCTCGCCCGCTACTGCAATCTCTGGAACGGAGGCGAGGATGAAAGCGCTCATGAGCCGTATCTTCCGGAGCGGATCGTCACAGATCGGAGTAATTTGCGGCGAGACGGCTCAGGTGGGAAAACCCCGCATGCTGTCGAGGACCTCGCGGCGGGAGTCCTCGGCCCGGTGGGCAGTTGGCGATTTTCCCTGCGCGATCCCGCGAAAATCGTGGATCCCGACCAGCGCGCGCGCGGATGGATCGACTCGAACCCGGCGGCTCCCGTCGGCAACGTCCTCTTCGACGGCTCGCACACCACGGACAGCGCCCGCAATGGCTGGGGAACGATGTCGCATTGGGTCGCTGAAGCCCACCAAACGGGCGCGCGCCGGGGGGAAGTCGGCGACGGCGGAGGTGGAAACCGGGGCTTGGTCGCGGAAGGATTTAAAAACTGGGATAACGCCTACCCGCCCAGCCCGGCGGTCGTGAACGACACGCGCTGGAGAGGTTACATCAAAGAGGATTATTTCGGCGGCGACGGGGTGACGCATGCTGCGATTTACGATGTGCCTCGCGCTCCCTTGGTTTCGCTGGGCCAGTTCCAGCACGCGCAAACTTCCCGTTACCAATACGAGCCGAGCTACGTCATCGGGAATTCCTACGCCAACCCGCGACTGCCCCTCGCCCGCTTGTCGGAGATGGATTATAACGGCATCGCGGGCTTCGAAATGGTCGATACTTCCTACGAGCTCAACGAGCGCCTCTGGGATGCTTATTTTTTCTCGACCCTGGCACCGGATTATCTTTCCGAGAGCGTGAGCAGCTATGATTCGGAATTCTCCTTCGAGGCGCTCGCGCAGGGATCGGAAAGCCTCCCAAACCCACGCATGCGCTTCCGCCCGCAAGTGGGCGACCAGCATTTCGCCACGATCTTGAGCGCGGCGGGTCAGCGCGCTCCCGAGGCCCTCGCTGCCCGCCTCAGAGTGGAGGGGGCCTTCAATGTCAATTCCACGTCGGTGGGAGCTTGGAAGGCCTTCCTCAGCGGACTGGGTGCCTCGGAAATGCCGTGGATCGACCCCGAAACCGGGGCTGTCTCCTGGGCGCGGCCGGAGGGGGTGCGCTTCAACCGCTTTCACCAGCCGCTCAGTGAGACGGCTTACGAGGGCACGGACTACGCGAGCGAGTTCTGGCAGGGCTGGCGGAAGTTGGATGACACCCAACTGGACGAGCTCGCCCAAGCGATCGTGAAAGAAGTGAAAGCGCGCGGGCCATTCCTGAGCCTCGCGGACTTCGTCAACCGGGATCCCGAAGCGCCCGAGGCCGAACAGCAACGCGCCGGCGCCCTCCAGTCTGCTCTCGATGCCGCCGTGAACAATCAGCTCAGCGGTGAAGTCGGCCAAGCTGCCAGCGCCCCGCCCGGACCGAACTTTGACCCGGCGGCGGTGGGGCCCGAGAACGAGGCAGCTGGCGCCGCGGCCTATCTTTTGCAAGGCGATGTGCTGCAGAGCCTCGCGCCCCTCATGCAAGTCCGCTCCGATTACTTCCGCGTCCGTGCCTACGGGGATGCGCGGGATGGCTCCGGCAAAATCGTGGCCCGGGCCTGGTGTGAAGCCCTCGTCCAACGCGAGGCCGCCTTCACCGACCCCGCGGATGATGCTGCGGCGGATTACGCGGGGCTCACTCCGCTGAATCAAACTTTCGGTCGGCGTTACCAAGTGGTAGGCTTCCGCTGGCTTTCACCTGAAGAAATTTAAATGATGAAGTCCTTTTGCGTTCTCCTTTGCCTCCTTTTGCACGGCCTCAGCCACTCGCTCGTGGCCCAAGAGGATGGCGGGGTCAAAGTCCACTTGCTCAG
>JBNNED010000083.1:0-3548 GCA_050285825.1 Verrucomicrobiales bacterium
AGATTGCCAAGGATCCGCATGAGATCCGTAATTTGGCGGGGGAGAAGGCCTATGCCGGGGTCTTGGCGGACTTGCGGGAGCGACTGGATGAGCGTATGAAGGAAGTGCGTGATGTGGGGCTCCTGCCGGAAGCCTTGTATGGGGAAAAGGCGGGGAAAGCGACCCTGCGGGACTACGCGCTCAGTGAGAATAATCCTTTGGAGGAAGTCATGGCGCTGGCGGAGAAGGCGATTTCGCGTGAGGCTTCGTTTTTGGGAGATTTGCGGGCGGCGATGGCCTCCGAGGATGAGCTGCTGCGTTATTGGGGGGTGAAGGGGGTTTTGATTCGGGGTGGGGACGCGCGGGAGCTCGCGGGGGAGCTGGAGGCCCTGCTCGGGGACAAGTCGGATGCGGTGCGGATTCTGGCGGCGCAGAGCTTGATCGAGATGGGTTTGCCGCTTGGCGAGGAGCGGGTGCTCGCGGTGCTGAAACAAGCGGTGCGGAGTCGGCAGGAGGCGGTGAACACGATGGCGCTGCAGGTGCTGGAGAAGTGGCCGAAGGGGTATTTCGCACTGCGGGACGAGGTCGTGGCCTGGGCCGGGGAGAAGCAGGGGGGACGGGAAACGCGTGATTTGGCAAAAGAAATGTTAGCCAAGGAGAAGAGCGGGCGTATAAAGATGCCGCATGACTAAATCAATCGTAGCCACATGGATATTAGCGGCGGGTAGCTCCCTCGCGGCCTTGGAAATGCCGGATTTTTTCGCCAACGGCATGGTTTTACAACAGGAAACCGGAGCGCCGGTCTGGGGCTGGACCGATCCCGGGGCGGCGGTCACGGTGAGCTTCGCCGGGCAGGAATTGAGCACCAAAGCCGATGATAAAGGCGCCTGGAAGGTGAATTTCAAGGGCTTGAAGGCCTCGGAGCAAGCTCAAGTCATGACCGTCAAGGCGGGTGACGAGAGCAAGGAGATCGGCAACGTTCTGGTCGGTGAAGTTTGGCTGGCCTCGGGTCAGTCAAACATGGAGTGGATTGTGCAGAACACCAACGACAAGGACGAGGCGAACAAACTGGAGGACGACGCCCTGCGCGTTTACGTCAGCAAGAACATCGCCATTGCCGAGCCCCAGCAGAATTTCCCCGGGGCATGGAAAGCGACGAAGCCCGGTCAAACGCTTTATTTCACAGCCGTGGGTTTTCAATTCGCGCGTCAGCTTCGGGCCGAGCTCGGGGTGCCCGTGGGCATCATTGAATGCGCCTGGGGCGGGAAATCCGTGCAGTCCTTCACAAGCGGTGAAGCTTTGGAAACCTTGCCCATCGGCAAGCAGCTCATGGAGCAGCGCAACAAGGCCATTGCCGAGTTCGATCCATCGGAATTTGAGGCCAAAATTCAAGCGATGAAGGAAAATCACGCGAAACAGGTCGCCGAGTGGAAAAAAACGAAAAAAGGCAACAAGCCGCGTGGCCCGCGTTATCCCTCACGCCCGGCGACAAGCCCGAACCTGGCCTCGAACAACTTCAACGGGATGATCGCGCCTCTCGTCGGCTACGGTATTCGCGGCGCGCTTTGGTATCAAGGTGAATCCAACGCGAATGGCTACACCGCACCGCATTACGCCGAATTGCAAGCCACTATGGTCAAGGACTGGCGCCAGCGCTGGGGGCATGATTTCTCGTTTTACTACGTGCAGTTGGCGAATTACCGCAAGCCCACCGACAAGCCGGGCGTGCCGAGCAACTGGGCCGAAGTGCAGGACGAACAACGCGAGATGCTTGATCTCCTGGATGGCGTGGGCATGGCCGTCATCAACGACATCGGCGAAGCCAACGACATTCATCCGCGAAACAAAAAAGACGTCGGTCAACGGCTCGCCCGCTGGGCCTTGCATCACGACTACGGCAAGAAAGACATCGTGGTCAGCGGTCCGCTCTACGACAGCGTTGAGTTCGCCCGCGGCCAAGCCGTGGTGCGCTTCAAACATGCCAAGGGCTTGAAAACACGCGACGGCCAGCCGCTCAAACGGGTGGAAATTGCCGGCCAGGACGGCCAGTGGCACTGGGCGGAGGCCAAGATCGAGGGCGAGACCCTCGTCGCTTCCTCGGAAGCCGTGAAAGAGCCGGTGAAAGTCCGTTACGCTTGGGCGGACAACCCCGAGGGAGCCACTCTCGTCAACGGAGAAGGCCTGCCCGCGAGTTGCTTCAGCTCGGAGTCAGCCGGCCAGTGAGGCGCTGAGTGATTCCTGAAAAGCTTCAAACAAAACGCCGTTCCCGGGAGTGGGAACGGCGTTTTTTTAGTGATGGTTAATGGGTTCATGGACGGGGACGTCCATGCCGCATTTTTAGACGGCGTCGCGGACGTCGATCATTTTGGCGAGGATGGTGTTCCAGGTTTCGCCGTTTTCGAGGATGGCGTTGTCGAACATGCAGCCGTCCCAGCAGAGGTGCTTGATGCCGCGGGCCTCGTGGTCTTTGAGCCAGTATTGGGCGCATTTGACGATGTCGAGCTTGCCGTTCGGGTCGTCGGCGCGGCAGTGGCGACCGGTTTTATCGTGGGAGCCGGTGCCGTGGACGGAGCCGTCGTTCTGGGCGACGTGGAAGTCGATGGTCCAAGGGCGCAGGGCGTCGGTCATGGCCTCGTAAGCGGCCCAGAATTCCTCATCGCTGTAGCCGTCTTTGAGGAGGGCGTGTTCCGGGGCGTTGTAGCCGAGGAGGTAGAGGTAGGTGTGGGCGAGGTCGGCCTGGAAGCCGACGGTCTCGGGCATGCCGATGGTTTCGAGGAGTTGGACGGCGTATTTCCAGGAGTGGATGCCGCCCCAGCAGATTTCCCCTTCGGCTGCGAGGCGTTCGCCGTGGTCAGCCGCGATTTTAGCCGCTTCCTTGATCGTTTCGGCCGATTTAACAACCGATCCGGCGGGATCTTTGGCCCAGTCTTCGACGCCTCCGGCGGTGTCGATGCGGATGACGCCGTAGTCGCGGATGCCGTGTTCGTTGAAGATCTTGGCGATGCGGCAGGCTTTTTCAACGGCGAGGATGAAGTTGGAGCGTTGTTCGTCGCTACCGAAAGAAGGGCCACCGACGGTGCCTTCCCAGATGGGGGCGACAAGGGAGCCGATTTTCAGCTTGTGAGAGGCGACGAGATCGGCGATGCGGCGGATTTCGTCTTCCGAGGCATCGGGGTCGGTGTGCGGGTGGAAGAGAAAAGAGTCGATGCCGTCATATTTTTGGCCGTTCACCTCGGCTGCGGCGGTCAGTTCGAGCATCCGTTCCAGGGAAATGGGCGGGTGGTCGGTTCCTTCTTCTTTCCCGACGAGGCCGGGCCACATGGCATTGTGTAGTTTCAATTCGGACATGGATTTTTATTGGTAATTGTTGTATTATGTCAGATTTTACGGGCTGGCAAGGTGAAATCCGGGGAGATTTTTGCCTTCAGAAAAAAAAGTGAAAAAAGGCCTAAGAAGAATGCAAGAGTGCGCGGAGGAGGGGTGTATCCTGTTTTCATATGAGTAGCGATAAGGAAGCGGTCGAGCAATTGCATGCCATTTACGGCAAAATGAAGGAGGAGCTGGGGCAG
>JBNNED010000084.1:0-8423 GCA_050285825.1 Verrucomicrobiales bacterium
GCACATCCTGCACAAGCAATTCGTGGGGAGCTGAGTTTCGCTGAGTCCTATGGAATTAAAAACCTCTGCTCGGATCGAAGTCCGGGACAGAGGCAACTGCGCGGGTCGGACTGATCCGAGCGGCTTCTTAACGACGGCGCAAAGCCAATGGGGCAAGGCCGAGAAGAGCCAGTGCCATCGCTTGGGGTTCGGGGATGGACGAGAGCAAGGAGAAGTGATCGACTTGGATATCGCGAGCCGGGTGATTTCCATCTTCAACGAAACGGATAGCAAGAGATTTGCCAATATCGGAGGCCGTAGCGGTATAAGAGATGCTGCCGTCGATTGGCCCATCTGTTACGCCGCCCTGATCGTGCGCGGCCTTAATGAGATGAACGGCGCTCTGTGCCAGAGTCGTGCCAGTGTCGAGATCGTAAATCTCAGCGCGTACCCGGACGAAACTGGTCTCGTCATTATATATTCCATAGGAGAAGACGACTTCCTCCCCTAACTCCAAAGCGCCGATCAACTCGAGGGTAATCCATTCGTTGCCGGGGGTAGTATCTTGGGAATCATATTTCATCCCGCCGTCCTGCGATAGAAAATCCCCGCCAGTCGCGCCAGCGTCGTAGGCTGAAGTCATGTCATGAGTAATGGAGCCTCCGCCTGTGGCGACCCAGGTGGTATCGATACCGTCGTCGAAATCATCGGATACGGAAATAATCGCTCCTTGAGCAAGGGAGGTGGCAGCCACCAATAAGGCACTGAGTGTGTGTTTCTTTGCGTTCATACTAGTCATTTTTTTTTGCAATAAAGCCCTTGTCGAAAAAGGCAATCAAGCGACTAGTTGATAAAAATGACTGAGTCAAGAGGAAATCCGACTCCTGTCCAGAAGCATCAAGGGCAGCACCGAAAAGCACATCCTGCACAAGCAATTCGTGGGGAGCTGAGGGTTCCTGATTAG
The DNA here is from genome assembly GCA_050285825.1 of Verrucomicrobiales bacterium. Lineage (GTDB taxonomy): Bacteria > Verrucomicrobiota > Verrucomicrobiia > Verrucomicrobiales > Akkermansiaceae > SW10. Next base: position 944 of record JBNNED010000084.1, read on the forward strand.
AGTTGCTTGGCGCGATGATAGAAAAAACTTTCTTTCTTGACGTCGCTGAAAACAGATGTAATACAAAAATCATGACTCCAGCGAAGATATCACTCACCACGCTCCTCTCTACCACCATCTTAGCGCAATCGGCGGTTGTTTTGACTGATGATGGACATATCTATTACGACAATGCTGATACCGTCATGAACGGAGGCACAGCTGCGACGATGGATCTCAAGCGGCCGGGGAACTCGACGAACGGCAGCCGGAAGGTTTACTTTCGCTTTGATGCTTCCGGGGAGACGATCAATCCGGGCGATACGGCCATCCTCACTTTCACCACGACTGGGAACAGTGGTGGTGCTTCGTTCAACATAAACTATGGGATTTATGCCCTCAATGCGCCCTTCGCTGGAACCGATCTGGGAATTGACTGGACGGAAGAGGCGCTGACTTGGAACAACGCGCCGGGGAACTCCAACAACCGGGGACTTGATGGGGCGAATACGACGAAATTGGGTGGTGAGACGGGTTTCTCCTTGAATGGCTCCGTGCAAACCATCAGCGTGTCACTTTCCGCAGATGATATTGCAAATTACGTTCAGAATGATGACAGCATTACCTTGATTCTGCTGATGGAATCGCAGTCCAATACCAGTCCCATCGTGCGGATTGCCTCCAAGGAGAACGGGAATTCCGCTTACCATGCCTCCCTCTCCATTGTCCCGGAGCCGGGGGTCTCGCTGCTGGCCGGATTGGGGATGCTGGGTTTGCTGCGCCGCCGCCGGCTGGGCGCCTGAACTGATCTCCGCCACATTTTCCCAAAAGCTCTCGTGATGACACGAGGGCTTTTTTTCTTTCAATGAAAAGTCGGGCTTTGGGGCCCGTAGTGATAGCTGATTGATTTGCCTCTTATGAAACATCGTCCGCACCGCCGCTCGTCCATGTCCCGCCGTCATTTTCTCCGGGGGGCCGGGGTGGCTTTGGGCTTGCCTTGGTTGGAATCGATGAATGCCTGGGGCAGTACGGTGGCGGGTCGCGCCGGGGCGGCGGCGGGCAATGAGGCTCCGCGCCGTTTTGCCGCGCTTTTCATGGGCAACGGGGTGAATCCGCATCACTGGGGAGCCACGAACTCTCCGGAGGGGATGAAGCTGCTCAAGACGCTTTCTCCGCTGGAGGAACTGAAGGAGAAAGTGCTGGTGCTCAAGGGCTTGTGGAATCCGACGACGGTGCAGGGGCCGGGCGGGCACTATCCCAAGATGAATGTCCTCTCGGGCCTGACGGTGAAGCAGACGACGACGGATGTGCAGGTGGGCACGACGATGGATCAGCTGATGGCGGCGGAAATCGGGCAAAACACGCCGGTCCCGAGTCTCGTGCTGGGCACCGAACCGCCGCGCTACGGGACGGACAGCGGATTTACCTCGATTTACTCGGCCTACATTTCCTGGAGTAGCCCGACGACGCCCGCGCCAAAGGAGATTTATCCGCAGCAGGCTTTTGATCAGCTTTTCGACGATGGGAGCAAGCGCAAACGCGACAAGGGGATTCTCGACAGTGTGCTGGGAGAGGCCAAGAGTTTGCGCGGAAAAGTGAGTCGGCGCGACGCGCAGAAGCTGGATGAGTATTTCACCTCGGTGCGCGAGCTGGAACAGCGCATCGAGCGGGCGGAGGAAATTTCCAAGATGGAAACGGACGGCGCGGGTTGGCAACCGAGCGTGAAGAAGCCGACGATGGAGCGTCCGGCGGCGGGCATTCCCACCGAGATCAAGGAGCACCTGGAGCTGCAGCTCGACATCATGGTGATGGCCTTCCAGATGGACCGCACCCGCATCGCGACGATGATGTTGAACAACGATCTCTCACAGGCCAATTTCTCCTTCCTGGGTAATATCAAGGGCGGGCAGCACGAGCTTTCCCACCACGCGGGCAACGCCGAACGGCTCGATATGTATCAGCGCATCAACCAATATCACGTGGCACTTTTCGCCCGGGCCTTGCAAAAAATGGCCGACACGAACGAGGGCGAGCGCTCCTTGCTGGACAATAGCATGCTCATGTTCTGCTCCAGCCTCTGGGACGGCAACGCGCACGACTCGCGCCAGCTTCCCGTGCTCTTGGCCGGTGGGGGCGGCGGGACGATCAAGGGCGGACGGATGATCGATTACAGTCAGGAGGAAAACCGCAAACTCTGCCGTCTCCACCTCGCCATGATGGAGCGGATGGGATTGAAAGTGAACAAGTTCGGAGATGCCGACCAGGCCCTGACGGAGCTGGGCTAGGGAGCACTGGGCGGAGCTGACATCAGCTTGATGACCCGCGCGAGGATCGGGGCTGGCAGCTCGTCCAGGGGTTTTTCGAGGAAGTCGGCGTAGCTCTGCCAGCCGTTGGAGTGCATGGACCCGAGGCCGGATTCATCTCCTTTTTTGGCACAAAGGCCTTCGGGGAGATGCGGGAAAAAATGCCAGGTGACGAGCGCCTCGTCCGGCTTGGGGGTGAGGTAATAGCTGATCGCATGCCCCTTCGCAGAGTGGTCGGTTTTGTAATGGATTTTGTCGCCTCCGAAGGGAAAGCCGTCGTATCGCAGAGCAGGGGCGGGTTCCGGGTCCACCACTTGCTTCCGGATGTATTTGCGGACGAAATCGAGTTCGGCGGGAAGCTCGCGGAAGGGTTTGTCGAGAAATTGGCTGAAGCTCTGGGTCTCCTCGTGATGCGTCGCTCCGAGGCCCATTTCATCGCCTTTTTTCCAGTGCATGCCCTCGGGGAGAGAAAGATCGTAGGTCCAGTGGACTTTTTTCTCTTCCGGAACGAGCTCGAGGTAATAGGTGGCCGTGGCCCCCATCCGGGCGTTCTCGCTCGCGACGTCGGGCGGGCTGGGGTAGGAAAAGCGCATGGCTGGCTGGTGGATTCGACGGGAGTGCTGGTGGCCTCCTCACAGCTTGTCCGGCTCCTGGAGGAGTTGGTTGACGCGCTGGAGGAGGAGACCGGCGCCGCCGCCATCGACGACGCGGTGGTCGAAGGTGAGGTTGAGTTCGGCCTGGGTGGCGGGGATGAAGGCCTGGAGGTCTTCGGACCAGGTGGGGGTCTTGACGCCGGCGCCGAGGCCGAGGATGAGGGTTTCGTTGGGGAGGGGAATGGGGGTGGCCCAGGTCAGGCCGAAGGTGCCGAAGTTGGTCACGGTGGCGATGCCGCCGGCGCAGTCTTCGGCTTTGATTTTCCGGCTGCGGGCGAGCTCGACGAGGCGGGCGTATTCCTGGGCGAGCTCGGGGACGGAGAGTTGGTCGACGTTGCGGAGGACGGGGACGAGGACGCCGTCGGCGACTTGCACGGCGACGCCGATGTCGAAGGCGCGGGGGTGGACGATTTTTTCGCCAATGAGATAGCCGGCGGTGGCGGGTTCTTCGGCGAGGGCGAGGGCGAAGGCGCGTAGGACGTAGAGGGTGAGTCCGGGCTTGGGTTCCTGGCGGGAACGGTGATCGAGGAGTTTGTCGAGGGTGATGGGGAGACCGACGGAGGCGAGGGGGCGGGTCCAGGAGCGGCGCATGGCGTCGGCCACGGTGAGGCGCATGGGGGAGGCTTTGGTGGCGGGCCAGGTGTCGATGTAGGCGAGGAATTTTTCGAGGTCTTCCACGGTGACGCGGCCGCCGGAGCCGCTGCCGGAAATGGCGGAGATGTCGGCTCCACGCAGGCCGAGCTCGTCCATGCGGGCACGCATGCGGGGGGAGAGGTAGTGGGCGCCCTTCATGCCGGCGGGGACGGGGAGACCGGTGACGTTGGGCTCGATGGCGATGGGTTCCTGGTAGTCGTCGCCTTCCTGGCGGAAGTGGAGGTTGTCCTCTTTTTCCGGGCTTTCCGCGCTGTCTGCGGGGCGGTCGGGGGCGGATTTTTCGTCGGGATCAAGGGTAGGGGCGCCGGTGAGTTCGATTTCTTCGGCGCTGGCCTCGAGGATGCCGAGGAGGGTGCCGACGGCGTAGTCGCGGCCTTCTTCAGCCCGGATTTCCAGCACGGTGCCGCCGCAAAGGGTTGTCACGCCCATCGTGGCTTTGTTCGTCTCGACTTCGATGATCTCTTGGTCGGCGCGGACTTGCTCGCCGGGTTTGATGTCGAGCCGCACGATGCGGGCTTCGGCGATGGATTCGCCAAGCTGGGGCATGAGGATGGGGACTTTGGGCATGATTTTGGAGAGTTAAGATTGGAAGACATAAGACATAAGATTTTCTCATGCGAGGTCTTTTGACGGGTCTTGTGTCTTAGGTCTTGCCGTCTTGTGTCTGGTTAAATGGTGAGGAGCTGGCGGAGTTTGCTGACGATCGTTTCGGGGGTGGGTCGGTGGGTTGACCAGAGGTCGGGGTGGTACGGGATGGGGGTGTCTTTGGCGTTGAGGCGCATGGGCGGGGCGTCGAGGAGGTGGAAGCCTTCGGCGACGGTGCGGGCGACGACTTCAGCGGTGACACCACCCCAGGGGAAGGCTTCGCCCAGGGCGAGAAGCCGACCGGTGCGGGCGACGGAGGCAATGACGGTGTCCATGTCGAGCGGTTTGACGCTGCGGAGGTCGACGACTTCGATCTCCCAGCCGTCACGTTTTTGGAGGATTTCGGCGGCCCGCACCGCTTCGTGAACCATGGCGGAGTAGGTCACGACGGTGGCGTGCTTGCCGGGTCGGGTGATGCGGGCGTGGCCGATGGGAAGTTTTTTCTGATCGCGGAAGTTCTCCGTTTTGAGCCAGCGGTAGAGGAATTTGTGCTCGCAGTAGATGACGGGGTCGTCGAGGGCGACGGCATCCTTGAGCAGGTGGTAGGCATCGGCCACGGTGGCGGGGGTGAGGACGATGAGGCCGGGGTAGTGGGCGTAGATCGTCTCGACCATCTGACTGTGGAAGGGACCGGAGCCGGGGGTGCCGCCGCAGGGCATGCGCACGGTGAGGGGGACGGGGTGGCCGGTGCGGTAGTAGTGGGTGCCGGCCTGGTTGACGAGCTGGTTGAAGGCGATGGAGGAGAAGTCGGCGAACTGCATTTCGACGATCGGTCGCATGCCTTCGATGGCGGCGCCGACGGCCATGCCGATCATGGCGTCTTCCGAGATGGGGGCGTCGAGCACGCGGCCGGGAAACTCGTCGATGAGGCCTTTTGTGGCCTTGAAGGCACCGCCGAATTCTCCGATGTCCTGGCCGTAAAGGAAGACCCGCTCGTCCTCGCGCAGGAGCTCGAGCTGGGCCTCGCGGATGGCGTCGATGTAGGTGACGGGCATGTTGGGAATGTGAATTGGGAAAAGGGACTCAGGTGCTCGCTTCTTTGGCGAGGTGGGAGGTGGGCAAGAAGCCGAGCTTTGAAACTCGAGGCTTTTCTAGCGGGATGAGGGGAGGCTGACAAGTCTGGCTTCGTGGGAAGCCAAGTTCGTGGGGGGGAAGAGGGAAGGAATGATAGCTTCTAATCTTTTTATAATCCTGGAGTTGCACAGACTTGAAAGCCACTCCGGGAGCTTGCTTGGGAGCTTTTCTATAAAAACATGTTGACTTTTTTAATAAATTCCGAAAAATGATGTTCGCCTGAGCTGGCTAACAAATCACCCCCTGAGCACATGAAGAAGCCCCCGGTATTCTTCGTCATTTCCGCGCTTGCGGCCTTGACGTATCTCCCCAGCCTTTCCGCGCAAAGTATCTACGCTGAGCACCCTTTTGCCAGCACGGCTCTCGATTGGAGTTCTCTGGATTTGGGCGCGGGTCGCCCGCAAGCCGGTTCTCATCAGACGCTCTCATTTGGTGATGTCGGCAAATACGTCAACTTGCAGGCGACGATCTTTGTCACTCAAAATAGCATGACGCCCTACAGTGGCTTTGCGCAGCGTAGTGGGCTGCTTTTCGATAATGATGGGCCGGTTTATCCGACCACGACGAACTTTACCGGCCCCGCCGAACACAGCGAGACGGGCAATCCGCAGTGGCTCCTGGCGACGACGGATCCTGACGAAGACCAGGGAATTTATGATTTGGAATTTCTCATCGTTTTTAATCAGCCCGTGAATTTTCTGCTGGAGCAACAGGCGGTCCTGAATGGCTTCATGACCAACAGCGGAGCGGCGCAAGAAGGGGAGACCTTCGAATTCAGTCTTTCCTCAACATCAGATCCCTCCACTTGGGTGCATTACACTCAGGAAAGTTTCGAAGATTGGCGGGATGTCAACGCCATGGGGGCGGGTAAGCCCGGTGAACAGCGGATCAATACGAACGTGCTGAACACCTCGGATGACTTCGGGACAGACGTCATCGACTTCTTCGGAAATAGATACAATCAGGGAGACAGTGCCAGCCTTTTCATGGCGACTTCTGCGGAGACGACCCAACTCATGGTGAGCTACCGGGTCGGAGATGAAAATCCCCGGGACAACAGCCACCGTTGGCGACTTTTCGTAGAAGATTTCGCCGTCGTGCCGGAACCCGCCACCAGTGGCTTGCTGCTCATCCTTGGCGCGATGGGGCTGATGCAACGAAAGCGGTGAATTACTCTCACAGGCCGGGCGATGAGGTGGCGCGCCACTCTGTCCGGAAGGGATCCGGGGTGGCTTCGCGTTGGGCCGTGGCGACGGCTTGTTGTACCTGAGCGGTGATTTCTTCTTTCAGCCCGGCGACCTCGTCACTGCTGAGAAGATTTTTCGCAAGGACTTGTTCTTCAGCGACTTGGAGGCAATCGCGACCGATGAGAGAGTCTTTGAGTCCGGGTGGGACGTAGGAACCGTCGTCGTGTTCGCCGTGACCGCAGAGGCGCAGGAGGCGGGCGACGACGAGTTGGGGGCCGTAGCCTTGGCGGGCGCTGGTGATGGCTTGTTGCAGGCCGCGCAGGCAACTACTGAGGTCGGTGCCATCGACTTCCGTGCCGCCGACTCCGTAGCCAGCGGCTTTCTCCACGAGGGACTCGCAGGCGAACTGGCGGGAATTCGGAGTGGAGTAAGCGAACTGGTTGTCGGCGATGACGAGGACGAGGGGGAGTTTTTCGACGGCGGCGAGGTTGAGGCCTTCGTGGAAAGCGCCCGTCGAGGTCGCTCCGTCGCCGAGGCAGGTCGCTCCGACGATGCCGTCCATTTTTCCTTGGAAGCGGCGGGCGATGAGCATGCCGGCGACCTGGGAAACGGCGGCTCCGAGGTGGGAAATCATGGCGGGCATGCCTTCGGCCGGCCGACCGCGGTGGATGTTGCCATCGCGCCCGCGCATGGGGCCTTGAGCGGAGCCGAGATAAGTTCGTGTGGCGTCGAGGAGGTCTTCGCCAAAGGCGCAGCGACCGGCTTGGTCGCGGATGAGAGGGGCGAAGATGTCGCGTCCTTTTTCGAGCAGGGAGCCGAGCGAGGCGCTGAGGGCTTCCTGGCCGGTGCCGAGGTAAACGCCGCCGACGATTTTCCCGGCTTTGTAAAGAGAGGAGAGTTTGTTTTCGAGCAGGCGCGCGGTGAGCATGGCGCGGAAGGCGCGGCGCATGAGCTCGTCACCGGGCTCGGGTTCGGGGGGAGGGCT
>JBNNED010000085.1:0-7585 GCA_050285825.1 Verrucomicrobiales bacterium
AGATTTACGTCTCACAACCGCCTTCCTTGATTGTTTACACCGATGTGAACCGGGACTTGAAATTCGATCCAGCCGTGGACAAGCGGGAGGAATTGCTGACCGGTTTCAACGCGCGGAACCACGACCACTCGCTGCACTCGCTGACGGCGGGACCGGACGGGAAGTTTTATTTCAACAACGGGAACTGCGGAGCGGTGTTCACGGACCGCTCGGGCAAGAAATTCATCATGGGCAGCCCGTATAAAGGCGGTGGCGGCGAGTTTTTGTTTGATCACGTCTCGGTGGCGGGCCAGCGCTCGGATGACGGTCACGTGTGGAGCTCGGGTTTCACCGTGCGCATGAACCCGGATGGCACGGAGGCGGAAATCATCGGTCATGGTTACCGGAATTCCTACGAGCAATCGCTGACCTCCTTTGGTGACGCCTTCCAGAACGACAACGACGACCCTCCGGCTTGTCGCGTTTCTTACATCTTGGAATATGGCTCGGCGGGTTACTTCACGCGCGATGTGAAGAGTTACTACCGCGCGGTGAAACGTCCCGGACAGGATCACGGGCGGGCGCACTGGCGGCAGGATGATCCGGGGACGATGGACGCGGGCGACATCTACGGGGGCGGCTCTCCGACGGGCGTCACGGTTTATGAAAACGGAGCTCTGGGCGAGGACTGGATCGGCTCGTTTTTCTCCTGCGAACCGGGACGGAATACCATTTTCGACTATCAACCGGAACCTCTGGGGGCGACCTTCAAGCTGGAACGCGATATTTTCCTGACGACGAACCAGAAGGGGGAATTCGCGGGGTCGGACTTCGTGGGTGGCGGTCGCGCGACCGAAGAGGCCTATCTTTTCCGACCCTCCGACATCACGGTCGGGCCGGACGGGGCTTTGTATGTCACGGATTGGTATGACCCGCGAGTCGGTGGCCACGCCGATCTGGACGACAGCATGTCGGGAACCATTTACCGGATTGCGCCGAAGGGATTCCAGCCGAAGGTGCCGGAATTCGACCTGAAAACGATTGAGGGGGCGATCACCGCGCTGCAGTCGCCCGCGATCAACGTGCGCTATCTCGGCTTCCGCGCCTTGCAAGAGCACGGCTTGAAGGCCTTGCCCGCCTTGGAAGAGCTTTTGCAGCATGAAAACCGCTTCATCGCCGCCCGCGCCATCTGGCTGCTCCCCCGCATGGGCGAGGACGGGGTCGCGCGCTGCGCCTCTCTGTTGAAGGACGAAGACCCGCAGGTGCGCATCGCGGCTTACCGGGCTCTGCGCCGGGTGAAAGTCGATATCCTGCCTTACGCCGCCGAGTTGGCTCAGGATGCCGATGCGGGAGTGCGCCGCGACGTGGCGCTGTCCTTGCGCGACTTGCCGGCCGAGCGGACGAAGGCGATTTTCGCGACCCTGGCTCCGCAGGTGGACCCCACGGACAAGAACGCGGTCGAGGCCATCGGGCTGGGAGCCGCCAATCAGGAATCGGAAATCTGGCTCGCCATCAAGGAGGCCTTCGCCCCGGCTTCGCCCGAGGAGTGGGATGAGCGCTTGGTCAAGTTGACCTGGCGGCTCTGGCCGGCAGCGGCGGTTGCTGATCTGCAGGCGCGCGCGGCCTCGCCGAAGCTGAGTGGCGCGGAGCGGGCCTTCGCGGTGGAGTCCCTGGCCTTTATTGACGACCGGAAATCCGTTGATGCCATGCTGACCCTTGCAGATGAATCGCCGGTGAAGGCGGAGGCCGCGGCTTGGTTGCTGAAAAATGGTACGGGCGAGTGGGCGAAGTATGACTTGCGCAACGAGTTGAAAAAACGCGGGATTTACGATCCCGACAAGATCGAAGTGACTCCCGTGACCGTGCCCGCGCCGGAAGGAAAACCCAAATTCAGCGTGGCCGAGGTGCTCAAACTCACCGGAGACGCCACGCGGGGGGCGGCGACCGCCCAACGCTGCATCATGTGCCACAGCTTCAACGGCCAGGGACCCGATTACGGTCCCAACTTGAAAGGCTGGGGCGGCGGTCAGCCCGCGGAAGTCATCGCGCAGGCCATCGTCGAGCCCACGGCGGATCTCGCGCACGGTTACAAGGGCGTGGAAGTGCGCCTCAAGGACGGTGGCCGCATCCACGGCCTGGCCCTGAATGATGGTGATCCCCTGATCGTGACCTCGACGGGTGGGGTGAGCCAGATGATTCCGAAAAAGCGCATTGAGAAGACCGTTCCGTTTTCCCGCTCGCTCATGCTGAGTGCGGATCAGCTTGGACTGAGCGCGCAGGACGTCGCCGATCTCGTGGCCTACCTCAAAGGCTATTGAGCGAGAGCACCTTGATTGTCTTGTGAGCGAGGAGCAGGCTGGCGAGGAGCAGGACGCCCGCGAGAATCCGTTGGAGACTTCGGACGGGCAGCCTGCTGGCTCCGAGTTTCGACCCCAGGCTGCTGCCGAGAATGACGGCGAGCGCCAGGGGTAGGAGCTCGCTGACTTCCGGACGGAGGTCCTGACTGCGGGCGAGAAGTCCGGCGGCGGAGTTGAGCCAGATGAAAATGGCTCCGCAGGCGGCGGCTTCTTTTTCCCCGCTCAGTCCGAGGAGGATGATGAGGGGGACGAGGTAGATGCCGCCTCCGATGCCCACGGCTCCGGCCAGGAAGCCGAGAACGGCGCCGATGAACAGGGAGATAAAAAGTTGTTGGCGGCTGGTGAATTGTCGTGGCGAATCGCTCGCGGGCGTGGCTTCGCGGAGGAGTTGCCAAGCCATGAGGAGGAGGGAGGCGAGAAGGAGGGGGTAGAAAATGGCGCGGGGGAGGGTGAGGGAGCCCCCGAGGTAGGCGGCGGGCAGGGAAAAAACGAGGAAGGGCAGGACGAGTGGCCAGCGGGCGTGACCGTGGCGGATGAAGTGAAAGGCACCGATGCTCGTGGCGATAAGGTTGAGGCTCAGGGAGATGGAGGGGATGAGGGCGGTGGAAAGTCCGCTCAGAGCCATGATGGCGGTGTAGGAGGAACCGCCGCCGAGGCCGACCGAGCTGTGTGCGGTGGCGGCGAGAAAAAAGAGGACGCAGAAGAGGGGGAGATGGTCGGCGAACTCAGTCATGGGGAGAGACGAGGAGCGATTGCGGGCCGGGAAAAAGGGAGCCGCTGCGGGTGATGCGGGCTCGCAGTCCACCGCGTCCCTTGAGGAAGTCTTCCGTGCCGGGAGCGACGGCCTGATCCATCCAGTAGCAGGGGGAACATTCGGCGCTGCCGGTGAAGCTGACTTCGCCGATGCTGAAGGGTCGCTCGATCAGAGTGAGCAGGTCGACGCCGGAGACGAGGACATTGCGCCGGAAGGCCGAGGGGGCGAGTTCGGGCCGCTGGAAGCGCTGGCAGACCTCGCGGTAGAGATCGTAGTCGAAGAAGGTGATTTGGCCTTTGTAGTCGGGTTTGAAATCGAAAAACCGGTCGCCTTTGATCCCGCTGCCCGCGACGAGTTCGAGTTCGCGGCATTCCACGATGGGGTGTTCTCCGGCCGGTTTTCCGTGGTGACCGAAGTAGTTGTGGCCGGGCGAGAGGTAGAGGTGATGGATGTGGACGCGGGACAAAATAGTGGCAATGTGGGTCAATGGATGGGCGCTCAGCCGCCGAGGTAAGACATTTCGGCTTTCGGGCGGGCGGGGGTTTGCCCGCGTTGCTCGGAGTAGCGGTCGTCGCGCTCTTGCCAGAGGCCGGCGATGGTTTCGCGGATGACTTCATCGCTGGCTCCGAGTCGGAGGAGGGCGCGGAGATCGTGTCCGGTGGAGGCGAAGAGGCAGGTGAAAAGCTTGCCATCGGCGGAGAGTCGGGCGCGGGAGCAGTCGCGACAGAATGGCTCGGTGACTGACGAGATGAAGCCGATTTCGGCGGAGGAACGGAGGGGGAGATCCTGGTGGCGGTAGCGGCGGGCTGTTTCCGAGAGGTCGGCTTGCGGGATTTTGACGAGCTCGAAATGCTCTTGCAGGCGGGCGAGGAGGGTGGCGGAGGGGACGACGTTTTCGCGTTGCCAGTGGTTCGTCGTGCCGACATCCATGAACTCGATGAAGCGCACGGGCACGCCGAGTGAGCGGGCGAGTTTGGCGATGGGGATGAGCTCGGATTCGTTGGCACCGCGTTGGATGACGGTGTTGATTTTCAGTTTGAGACCGGCCTCCAGCGCGGCTTCGATACCTCGCAGAACCTGTCGCGGGGTGAAGGAACTGCCCGACTGGCGGGAGAAAATGGCGGGGTCGAGGGCGTCGAGAGAGACGGTCAGTCGTCGTAAACCCGCCGCTTTGAGCGGGCGGGCGAGTTTGGGGAGGAGGAGTCCGTTGGTGGTCAGGGCGAGGTCGTCCGGTCTGAGTCCGGCGAGGCGCTCGATGAGTGCGGGAAGTCCGGTGCGCAGGAGAGGTTCGCCGCCGGTGAGGCGGAATTTTCGGGTGCCGAGTTCCTGGAAGAGACGGGCGAGACGCTCGATTTCCTCGAAGCCGAGGAGCTGTTGTTTGGGGAGAAAACGGTGGTCGCGCCCGAAGACCTCGGCGGGCATGCAGTAGCTGCAGCGCAGGTTACAGCGATCGGTCAGCGAAATGCGGAGATCGCGGAGCGGGCGGCGGAGCTGGTCGAGGCTGGGCACGGTGGGAGTTTCTCAGAATTGGTAGTCGAGCTGGATGACGCCGCGGGTCAGATCGCCTTGCTGGTCGTGACCTTCGAGGTGGGCGATCAAGCCGCTGAGGGTGAAGTGCTCGTTGAGCTTTTTGCTGGCCACGTAGTTGATTTCATGGCCGAGCTGGTCGCCGCTGTCATCACTCTGGAAGTAGTGGTAAATGAGCTGGTGCTTGATGCCGAAAGAGCCGTCGAGGGCAAGCGCGGCGTAGTAATCGCGCAGGCCACCGGCGGGAATGGTCAGAAAAGCGTCGGCAAAGCCGTTGAACTTATGATTGGTGCCGAGGGGCGTCTGGAAGGCGGCGAGGCCGTCGTCGCTGGCGAGAATTTCGCTGCCAAGCGTGAGGCTGGCGGGTCCCTTGGCGGCCTTCAGGCTGGCGTGAAAATACCAGGCATCGTAATCGACAGGATTGGAGCTGGCGGCGCTTTGGTAGGCGCTGCTGAGGAAGTAGCTGAAATCGAGTCCGTGAGAGTGCAACGGCTCGGTGTTGCTCAGGCTGAAACCGTAGGTGTTCGAAGAGAAGGCGGGGGCCGTTTCGAAATCCAGGAGGTAGGCGAAGGCGGTGAGCTTGGTGCCGGGGAGGAGGTCGGTGCTGAGGTTGATCAGGTGGGACTCGCTCTCCCATTCTTCAAGACCCTTGGCGGGGGCATTGGTGCCGAAAATGCGGTTGACGTGGTCGAGGTAGACGTAGCGCAGCGTGAGGTGGGGGAGGCTGTCGATGGTGAGAGCGGCGGCGTCGAAGGTTTGGTTGTTTTGCCGCCAGCCCACGCCTCCGACGAAGCGTTGATCGTCGAGGAGGACGTCTTGTCGGCCCAGAGTCACTTGGCCGAAGGCCTCGTTTTCATAAGCAAGCTGCAGGCGATTGAGCTGGAGGTTGTCGGGGTCGGCGATGACGGTGCGCCCCTGGTTGAATCCGGGAAAGGCGGCGTAGCGTCCGCCGAGTTTGGTGGTGTGTTCGCCTTCCGCGAGGAGAGAAAAGCCGGAGAGAGAGCCGGTTTCGAAGCCGAAGCGGTTGCGCAGAGTGATGGCGGAGGAGTGATCGAGGCCTTCGAGATCGCCGCCTTCAAAGCGGAGACGACCGTTGACGAAGAAGCGGGTGTCCTGAAGAAAAGAGGGCGCGGAGGCTGGCTCTTCCGGGAGTTCGGGAGGGCTTTCGACGAGGGTTCCGGCCTGGCTGCTGCCGAGGAGAAGAGGGAGAAGAAGCGACTTCGGGATTTTTTTCATCGTCTCCGAAGGATAGCAGGGAGGATGCCAGCCGGAAATCTTTTTCATGAATGAGGCTCATGGAAATGAGCGGAGGAATGGACGCCATCGTGGCATGAGGCTTGCGGGACCTGCCCGGGAATGGAATGCTGGGCGTGATGAAGGAATTGGTGAGTGCGACGGAAGCGGCGGCGCGGTGGTCGGCCTGGGCGCGCCAGTGGAAAGCGGGTCGGGAGGATCGTGGGGAGCGCGTTTCTTTGCTCGCAGCACGCGGGCGGGTTTTGGCCTCACCGGTCGTGACGGATCGTCCGCTGCCGCCGTATGACCGCGTCATGATGGATGGCGTGGCCGTGCGGGCCGATGACTGGCAAGAGGGGCGGCGGGAGTTCCGGCTGGGGGGGACTCAGGCCGCGGGGAGCGGGTTTTTCGGTTCAGTTCAAGCCGGAGAGGCCGTGGAGGTGATGACGGGGGGCGTTTGTCCGGGGGCTCCGGAGGAAACGGTAGTGGTGCCGGTGGAGTTTTTGGAGGCGGGAATGCTGGAAATGGGTCGGAAACTGCGGGTGGTTGCGGAGCGGGCGGGGGATTGCCAGGCCGGGCGATGGATTCACCGGATGGGGGCGGATGCGCAGGAAGGGGACGTGCTGATCGAGGCGGGTGCGCCTCTCGGTGCGGCGGAGTTGGGGATTCTGGCCTCCTGCGGGCTTTCCGAGCCTCGCGTGCGCGCACGGGTGCGGGTGGCCGTGCTGACGACGGGGGATGAGCTGGTGGCCGTCACGGAAAGTCCGGAACCTCACCAGATCCGGCGCTCGAACGATGTCGTTATGGCGGCTCTCGCTTACAACCGGGGGGCGGAGCTGGTGGCCAGTTGCCACGTCGGAGATGAACGGCAGGATGTGACCAAGGCTGTGCGTGACTTGGCCGGCCGGGTGGATGTCGTCGCGATTTCGGGCGGGGCCTCGATGGGGCGGCGGGATTTCGTGGCCGAGGTCTTGAGCGAGCAGTTTGGTGAGCCGCTTTTTCACGGCGTGCGGCAGCGACCGGGCAAGCCTTTCGGGATGTGGGATGGCGGGCGGAGCTTGCTCTGTGCCTTGCCGGGAAATCCCGTTTCCGTGCTGTCCTGCCTGTGCCGTCATCTCGGGCCCCTGCTCACGGAGATGGCGGGGGAGTGGTACGGACCGGAGTCGCGCCTCCTCGTCGATGAAGAGAAATCGGCGGAAAGTGGTTTTCATCTGTTGCGACCGGTGCGGGAGCTCGGAGCTGGGCGCGTGGCGCTTTTGACGATGAAGAACTCGGGGGACTTCGCAAGTCTGGCCGGACTGGCGGGTTTCGTGGACCTGAACTCGGAAAAAAGCGGGCAAAGGCTGGATTTTTATCCCCTATGATGAATGATGAAGTGATGGCAGACTGGACGCATTTGGATGAAGAGGGAAAACCGGGCATGGTGGACGTCTCGGCGAAAGAAACGACGGTGCGTCGGGCCGTTGCGGAATGTCGCGTGCGGGTGGGAGCGACGATCGCTCAGGCCATGGCGGAAGGTGATTTGATGACCAAAAAAGGAGCGGTCCTGCAAACGGCGGTCATCGCCGGGACACAGGGGGCGAAAAAAACGGCGGAGTTGATCCCCTTCTGTCATCCGCTGCCTCTGGACGCGTGCCGGATTGAGGCCGTTCTGGAGGGGGGAAGCCACGTGCGGGTGCGCTGCGAGTGCCGGACGACGGCCCGCACGGGGGTGGAAATGGAGGCGCTGACGGCG
>JBNNED010000086.1:0-5636 GCA_050285825.1 Verrucomicrobiales bacterium
CCCAGCCCCGAAGCCGAATCTGCCGAGATGAAAGCCGTCCAGTCCTATGCCGAGCAGGTTCTGGGCTTTCCCGTGATCGGCGGAAACGAGATCGAGCTCATCGACAACTACGCCGAGATGTTCGACCGGATCGTCGCCGACATCGACCAAGCGGAAAAGAGTTGTCAGTTGTGTTTTTACATTTGGTTTACCGGCGGACGGGCCGAGGACGTGTTCGATGCCCTCATTCGGGCCGCCAAGCGCGGAGTCTGCTGTCGCGCCCTGGCCGATGGCATCGGGAGCAAGAAGTTCCTCAAAAGCGAGCGCGCCCGCGAGTTGCGCGAGGCCGGCATCGAGCTGACCACCGCCCTGCCCGTCGGGCTCCTCCGCTCCTTTTTCGTCCGCCGCGACCTGCGCAACCATCGCAAACTGGTACTCATCGACGACCGCATCGCCTACACCGGCAGCCAGAATCTCGTCGATCCCCGTTATTTCAAAAAAGAAGCCGGCGTGGGTTCCTGGATCGACGCCCTCGTCCGCGTCACCGGCCCCGCAACGGTCGCGCTGGACGCCGTCTTCGAGCTCGACTGGATGGTGGAGACGGGAGACAACTGCACCCTGCCGGAGCTGGAGGAAGTTCCCCAAACCGATCACGAAAAAGCGCCCAGCCAGGTCGTCCCCTCCGGCCCCGACCGCGAACCCCAGGCCATTCACCAGCTCCTGCTGACCTCGCTCTACGCTGCCGAAGAGGAAATCGTCATGACGACCCCCTATTTCGTCCCCGACGCGGCCATTCTCACCGCGCTTTACTCTGCCGCGCGCCGGGGAGTGCGCGTCAACCTCATCGTCCCGAAGCAGAACGACAGCTTTCTCGTGCGTTACGCCAGCGTGGCTCATTTCGACGAACTCCTCAGCGCCGGCGTCACCATTTCCCTCTTCGAGGGCGGGCTCCTGCACACCAAAAGCCTTCTCATCGACAACAAGCTTTCCATCTTCGGCTCGGTCAATCTCGACATGCGCAGTCTCTGGCTGAACTTTGAGATCTCCCTCTTCATCTACGATCACGCCTTCGCCTTCCAGCTCCACTCGCTGCAGCAAAAATACCTCGCCTCCTGCGAAACCCTGCACCTCAACGAGTGGCGCGAGCGCCCCGCCCACCAGCGCTTCCTCGAAGACACCATCCGCCTGACCAGCCCGTTGCTGTGAGCAAGCCTCAGCGTCTTTTTCTGCTCCCCAACAAAAGGGAAATGGCGCCCAGCGATAAGAGCGCAGCTCCCGTCGGTTCGGGGATCGGACTCGTTTCAATCTGCAAAGCTCCAATATAGGCATAGTCGCCCGTTCCCGGGAGCAATTCGAGTAGCAATTCATTCGCGGCATCAGCACGTCCCGACAGAGTGACAATGACTCCATTCCCAGTATTCGAAGTGTCTACGCGATAACCATTCTCCTGATCCACCGCCAAGCCCGTGAGGCGGAAATCCGTGGTTCGACCGGACTGGGCACGATAGGCGAAGAGGGTGAAGGTGTAGAGGGTGTTGGCGTCGAGATTCTCGAAGGTCAGTGACGGTGTTTGTCCTGAACCGTTTGACCACAAGGTGTCTCCGAAGGCCGAGGAGACATCAAGCAAGCCCAGGTTTGAGAAAGGCCCGCTCAAGCCGTTCTCGTTGGAATTCATCTCAAAGTTGCTCCCTGGTGTCGCCACCGGGTAGAGGTAATTCATATTCAAGCCTTCCGCCCCGCTACCTGTCGTATCGACCAAAGCGACATCACCGGCGCCATCCGTCGTATCCGGTGTCAGGTTATTCCACACATTTCCACTGCCGTCCGTTCCCGTCGTAAGATTACTCGATCCAAAATCAATGAGATATGTCGCTCCCATAAGCTGGGAGCAAGCGCCCAAACCGAATCCGAGAATGACGCGTAATGACTGACGACCAGCAAGCAAGGGAGAGAAAAGGCGCGGAGAATTCATCATTTAGGGAGATTAATATTGCCCGAGACAGGCGTCAATCAAAGATTCCTTGGTCTCACCCACCTGCTATAAAACCTCCCGCTCTTCCACGACTAGGCGTTCCTTCCAGTTTCGCTTGAGGAGGACTCGCTCACGGGTCGCTTTTCCCCGCTTGGCCGCTCCGTATTCAAATTCCGCCCGCACCTCACGCGAGCGCACCCGCAGCTTGGTCAGCCGGAAGACCGGTTCCCGTTTGAGTCGGATAAAACAATGCAAGGGCACGTCCCAGTGATCGGCATTCCAGAGGAGCAGGGCGGGTTCGAAGTCCTCCAGTTCGGAAAGCGCCACCAGCGTTTCGCGCACCTCGGCTTCCCCATGTTCTTTGACCAATTTGGCAGCCGCACGTTTGTTGAGCAGGCGATCGACGTAACTCGCCACCGGGTTGCCCCGCTCCTCCTCCATTTCCTCGATCAGGTCCAGAGCGAACTCATTGATCTTCTCAACCACCTCGTCGAACTCCATTTCGCCCGCCTCGTAGCGACGGTAGAGCTGGTTCGGAGTCAGGCGCATCCCACGTAGCTAAAAGCAAAAAATCCCACAAGGCAAGTCGGCATCTCCGCGCTCCCGCGTGACGCCCGGCGGCTCACTTCGCCTCCTTCTCCAAAATATCCAGAACCGTGCGGAACTTCTCTTCGTTCTCCGTGCTCAGCCCACTCAGCGTCTGATGGCTTTCGAGGACATGACCATCCAGCCCCGGACCGGTCTTCAACTCCAATTCTTCCAATCCTTCGCGGATTTCCTGCTGGTGACCGCGCCAGTGCGCCCCGGCTGGCTCGATGTCCATGAGCGAGTCCAGCCCCAGGTCCTCGAGCGAATCGCGGTTTTTCTCGCCCACACCCGCCAAGTGCAAGCGTCGGCCGGATTTCCCCATTCTTACGGCCAGCCCCGCCAACATTCCCATGAAGGTCGAGTCCATCCCGCGCACTGCTTCCAAATCGACGACGATCTGTCGCTGCGTGTTCATGAGTCGGTCTTCCACCGCCCGCTTGATATAAGGACTTCCCTGAAAACACCCCTTGCCCTCGGGGCGAATCCAGTAGGTATCGTGGCTCACGCCGTGTTTGATTTTAAATTCCAGAGACATTGCCTTAATTGTTAGTCGCCTTTAGAAGATAGCATATTCACCGAATCGGGAAAATAGATAAGTTACCTTAATTTTTCACATCAGCTTGATTTCCCTCGCCCCGGTAAGAAGCCACCACCAGATCGCTCAGGAAGCGGTCGGGATTCTCCACCGCCTCCCGGGGAATGGCGAACTCCTCCCGTCCCGTATTCTGCTGGATCAGCTTCAGGCCGAATTGGTAATCGCGGAAGAGCTGCCGGGTGATCTGAAGCACGCTGCGCGCCTGTTCGCCCGCCAATTCCACCAGACGAGCCATCGCCCCGTCCTCAAAGGAAATCCCGACGCCGTGCTTCTCCCGAAATTCCCGCACAAAGACGGCCACCTCGCGCCGCGCGCGCTCGACATCGACCTCGCGTCCCATCTCCCGGTATTTCGCGAGTTTTTCGTCGCGTTTTTCGATCAAGTCCTCATCGACCCGCAGTTCCTTCACCGCAGTGCCCGGCAGCTCATACTTGAAATCGCGCAAAATCCGCTCCGTCACCGTCATCAGCGCCCGCGCCCCCGTTTTTTCCTCCGCCGCCAGCTCGGCAATGCGTCGAATCCCCGAATCCGCAAACCGCGCCTCGATGCCGTAGGCCTCGAACTCGCGCTCATACTGACGCAACAGGCTGCCCTCAGAGTATTTCATAATGGCTTCGAGATCGTCCGCGCTCAAGGCCTCGCAAACCACCCGCACGGGGAGCCGGCCGATGAATTCCGCTTCAAAGCCGAACTCGATAAAATCTCCCGTCGTGACGTGATTGAAGAGCTCCGTGTCCATCACCGCTTCCGATTGCTCGGCTCCGAAACCAATCCGCCCCTCGCTCGTCCGCTTGCGCACGACTTTTTCCAAGCCCGAAAAAGCCCCACTCACGATGAAGAGAATGTGCCGCGTGTTGATCGTCTCCTTCTTCTTCGCCCCGCCGCGCTGCATCTCCATCATCGACATCATCTGCCCGCGCATGTCGTTCGGATTGCGCAGCGGCACCTCCGTTTCCTCCATCAACTTCAGCAAAGTCGTCTGCACCCCGCGCCCGCTCACATCCCGCCCCATCATGCCTGCACTCGAGGCCAGCTTGTCGATTTCATCAATGTAAACGATGCCGAACTCCGCGAGTTCCACATCCCCGTCGGCCTTCTGCACGAGCTCGCGCACGAGATCATCGACATCGCCGCCGACATAACCGGTTTCCGAAAATTTCGTCGCGTCCGCCTTCACAAAAGGCACCCCGATGAGCTCCGCGATGTGCTTCACGAGGTAGGTTTTCCCCACCCCGGTCGGGCCCACGACCATAACATTCTGCTTCTGGAACTCCACCCCCTCCGGCAAGCGCCCCTCGTTCTCCTCTGCCAGCGCCTTGAGATACTTGGCATGATTGTAATGATCACAAACGGCGATGCTCAGCGCCTTCTTCGCTTCATCCTGGCGAATGACGAAACGGTCCAAATGCGCTTTGATGTCGCGCGGCAAGTAATCAAAACCAAAGACATCCACCCGCTCCTTCTCCTTCACCGGCTCCGGCGTCGCCTCCGATTCCTCAGGCTGATTCGGCCCGAAACCCGCCATCCCCGGAAACTCGAACTTCCCGCCCCCCAACTGACCGAAAAGCCCTTCCAGCGTCTTCTTGATCTCATCAGCATCCGGCATCTGCGGCTCCTTCGGTCCCTTTTTATCGTCGTCGTCGGCCATCTAAGCGCACTCTCCCACCCTTCCCAAATCCCGCAAGCCGAAAAATAACCTTTTGCCACTCGTCATCCCCGCCCAATATTGCACCATGAACCAAGCCACCCACAACATCGCCATCGCCTACCTCGCCTGGATCTTCGGCTTCACCGGTGCCCACCGCTTCTACGCCGGCAAACCCGTCTCCGGCGTCATCTGGTTCTGCACCCTCGGCCTCCTCGGCATCGGCTGGCTCATCGACCTCTTCCTCATCCCCGGCATGGTCAAAGAAGCCAATGAAAGATACGCCGCCGGTCGCTACGACTACTCGCTCGCCTTCCTCCTCCACTTCTTCCTCGGCGTCTTCGGCATCCACCGCTTCTACCTCGGAAAAATCTGGACCGGCCTCCTCTACCTCTGCACCGGCGGACTCCTCGGCATCGGCGTCATTTACGACCTCTTCATCCTCAACGAACGCCTCGACGAACTCAACCGCCAGTCTTGAGCCCCGCCAGATGAGTAAAGAGCACATCCTCGACCGCGTCCGCGCCGAGCTCGCCAGCCACATCAATTCCCTCGCCAGCGCCCTCGGTGAGAGCATCGAGAACGCCACCGGAGCCGAAACCAAATCCGAGGGAAAATACGACACCCGCGCCGTCGAAGCCGCTTACCTCGCCGAAGCCCAGCGCAAGCAACTCGCCCAACAGCGCGCTGCTCTCGCCAGCCTCGAAAAATTCACCCCTCCCGCCTTCACCGACACCGATCCCATCGCTCTCGGCGCTCTCGTTGAAGTCGAGGAAGACGACGAAATCCGCTTCTACCTCCTCGCCCCCGCTGGCGGCGGCCTCGGCACCCCCCCCCTCGGCTGGCCCCCCCCCCCC
>JBNNED010000087.1:0-2782 GCA_050285825.1 Verrucomicrobiales bacterium
GGGGGGGGGGGCGGGGGGGGAAGGAGATGCGGACTGGAGTTGGGTGCGGGCTGAAGTACCCCAAGGGTATTTCACCCGCGTTCCTTTACCATTTGAAGCCTTCGCCGAAGTAGAGTTGGCGGGCTTTGGGGTTGTTGACGAGTTCTTCGGAGGAGCCTTGGAGCATGACCTGGCCTTCGATGAGGAGGGAGGCGCGGTCGACGATTTGGAGGGTCTCGCGGACTTGGTGGTCGGTGATGAGGATGGAGAGGCCGTCTTCGTCACGCAGTTGGCGGATGATGCCGTGGATTTCCTGGACGGCGAGGGGGTCGATGCCGACGAAGGGTTCGTCGAGCATGAGAAGTTTGGGGTCGGTGCAGAGGCAGCGGGCGATGGTGAGGCGGCGTTTTTCTCCGCCGGAGAGGGTGAGGGCGAGGGATTTGCGGACGTGGGCGATGCCGAAGCGTTCGAGGAGGGAGTCGGCGCGGCTGCGGCGTTCTTTGCGGGAGAGGTTTTTGCGGGTTTCGAGGATGGCGAGGAGGTTGTCTTCGACGCTGAGTTTGCGGAAGATCGATTCTTCCTGGGGGAGGTAGCCGAGGCCGAGTCGGGCGCGTTTGTGGAGGGCGAGGCGCGAGATGTCTTTGCCCTGGAAGGAAACTTTGCCTTTGTCCGGCGGGATGAGGCCGGCGATCATGTAGAAGGTGGTCGTTTTTCCGGCACCGTTGGGGCCGAGGAGACCGACGATTTCGCCCCGGCCGACCTCGAGGCGGACGTCGCGGACGACGGCGCGTTTGTTGTAGGTCTTGCAGAGCGAGTGGACTTCCAGAAGTGACATTTTTAAGTGAAAAATGAAGAGTGAAAAATGAAAAATTGAGCCTGGCTATTGGCTCTATTCTGGTTTGAGGTCGGTGGTGGGGAGGCCGATATTCCATTTGCCGTCGAGGTGGACGCTTTGTTCGCGGAGGCGGATGGCGGCGTAGGCGTTGGGGTCGTTGCTGTGGGCGATTTGATCGCCATTGCGGAAGACGAGGGTGCCGCCACGGAGGATGAGGCGGTCGGCGGCGGCGTTGTAAACGGCGTTGTCCGCGCGTCCGCCCATGGGCTGGCCTTGTTCGTTTTTGCCGGTGACTTCGATTTGGCCGCTGATGATGATTTCCTTGAGGTCGCCAACGCCTTTGAAGTCGCCAAAGAGGTCGTCGCCGTTCTTGGGAGTGGCTTTTTTTTCTTTCGGGGCCTCGGGCTGGTTGAAAATGGCTTTGAGCTCGCGATTGCAGGTCATGGTGATGCCGCGTCCGCGCAGGGTGACGTTGCCGAGGTAAACGAGGTGGCCCTGGGTGCCGTCGAAATAAGCGCCTTTGGTGGCGTTGATGGTGAAGCGATTTTCGCCGGGCGTCAGGAGTTCGGTGAATTTTTCCTGGCTGATGAGGGGAGGGGTGGCCGGTGTTTCGGTGCTTCTGGGATTCGGTGTTTCGGTGGTTTCGGTGACTGGTGTTTCGTTGCTTTCAGCTTTCGCTGTTTCAGCGGGAGCGGTGGTTTGGAGGGTGAGATTCTGAAGGCCGGCCTCGGTGAGGAAGCTGAGCATGGATTGATCGATGCGGGAGGAGCGCTCGGTGATTTTTTCCCAGAGTTTGGCGGAATCGCGGTCGGGGATGTAAGCGGGGGCGACGGCGCGCTCGAAGTCGATGAGCTCCTGGGTGGTGAGGGGCGTGGGCGGAGCGGCGGTGAGGGTGTGGGGGAAGGCGAGGAGGAGGGGGAGGGCGGCGGCGAGCTGGCGCGGGCGGGTGGGAGTCATGGCGTTCGGGGTTTTGGTGTCGGGTCGGTCGAGGAGGGTGTCGACGGGGCCGTGGATGAAGCCGCGGCGGGTATTGAGTTTGAAGATGCCGCCGTTGCCACGGGTGATGATGCCACGTCCGGCGGCACTGAGGACGAGGTGGCCTTCGGCGTCGAGGCGCTGGGAGGCGAGGTGGAAGCGGGCTTTGCTGAGGCCGACCTGGGCGGCGATGGTGGCGTCTGGTTTGAAGAAAATGACGCGGAGGTCGCGGGCGTCGAGAAGTTGGTCGTTTTTCTTGATGATGAGACCGGCCGTGACGAGAGAGGTCGGGCGCAGGTTTTCGTCGTAGGCGGGGATGGTGACCTGGCGGAGATTGGCTCCGTCCGGGATGCGCTCGACGGCGTCGTCGATGTCCTCCGGCTCCTCCATGTCAGCGAGGTTGAGGGGGTTGGCGGGGAGGGCCGCGGTCAGGAGGGCGGCGAGGGGAGGGAGGAGCTGACGGGGATGGATCATGGGCGCGGGAGCCGGGGATCAGTCTTGCCGGGGGTGGGCGGCCTGGTGGACGGCGAGGAGAGTTTTGAGAACGGATTCGATCTGGGCGAGCGGGATTTGGTTGGGGCCGTCGGAGAGGGCTTTTTCCGGGTTTTCGTGAACTTCCATGAAGACGCCATCGACGCCGGTGGCGACGGCCGCGCGGGCGAGGACGGGGGCGAGAATGCCGTCTCCGCCGGTCGTGCCGCCGAGTCCGCCCGGGCGTTGCACGGAGTGGGTGGCGTCGAAGATGACGGGGACGCCTTCTTCGCGCATCCAGTAGAGGGAGCGCATGTCGGCGACGAGGTTGTTGTAGCCGAAGGTGGTGCCGCGCTCAATGAGGGTGTAGTGCTCGCAGCCGAAAGCCTGGAGTTTGCCGATGATGGGCTTGATGTCCCAGGGGGCGAGGAATTGGCCTTTTTTGACGTTGACGGGTCGGCCGGTTTTGGCGGCGGCTTCGAGGAGGTCGGTCTGGCGGCAGAGGAAGGCGGGGATTTGCAG
>JBNNED010000088.1:0-6758 GCA_050285825.1 Verrucomicrobiales bacterium
GAGAACGGCTTCCGTCGAGCGGTAGTTTTCTTCGAGGCGGATGATTTTGGGGTTCGGGTAGTGACGCTCGAACTGGAGGATGTTGGCGACTTCCGCCCCGCGCCAGCCGTAGATCGACTGGTCGTCATCGCCGACGACGCAGATGTTGTGATCGGGGCCGACGAGTTGTTTGAGGAGACGCATTTGGAGGGCGTTGGTGTCCTGGAATTCGTCCACGGTGATGTGGGTGAATTGCTGGCGCCAGTGCTCGCGGAATTCGGGGTTTTCGCGCAGGAGTTTCTCGCCAAGGAGGAGGAGG
This sequence comes from Verrucomicrobiales bacterium, assembly GCA_050285825.1. Lineage (GTDB taxonomy): Bacteria > Verrucomicrobiota > Verrucomicrobiia > Verrucomicrobiales > Akkermansiaceae > SW10. Next base: position 299 of record JBNNED010000088.1, read on the forward strand.
TCGTCGAAGTCGATGGCGTTCTGGGCGCGCAGTTCGTTGTGGTAGGCGACGGCGATCTCGGCGATGAGTTCGTCGGCGATGTCGGCGAGCGGTTCTTCGGCGTTTTTGGCTTTGGAAATGGCGCTGAGGACTTCTCCGGGCTTGAGGGCGCATTTCGCTCCGCCTTTTTTGACGATGAGCTGGCGGATGAGGCCGGTCTGGTCGCCGCCGGCGAGGATGGCGAAATTTTTTCCGTAGCCGAGGGCGGCGATGTCTCGTCGCAAGAGCTTGAGGCAGAGGGAGTGGAAGGTCGAGACGGTCACGGCTTTGCCTTTTTTCTTGCCGATCATGTCGATGACGCGTTCGCGCATCTCGTTGGCCGCTTTGTTGGTGAAGGTGACGGCGAGGATGTTTTCGGCCTTGATGCCGTTTTGGATGAGGGCGGAGACGCGGCAGGTGACGGTGCGGGTTTTTCCGGTGCCGGCACCGGCGAGGATGAGGACGGGGCCGTGAAGCGAGCGGACGGCTTCGAGCTGGGCTTTGTTCAGTGAGTCGATGGAAAATCCGGTGGCCATGTGCGGGAGCTTTATCAGAAAGGGCGCGCGGGTGGCACGGAGAAAGTTCGCGGAAGTCACGCAAGATTTGAGATTTTTATGGAATAGGCGGCGTTCTCGTTTATCATGCTAGTGGTGACTGTGATGATCCGCTCCTCCCTGATTTTCCTGCTCGTTTTCGTCGGGCGGGTCGCGGCGTGTTGTCCAGAGGAGGAAGTGGCGGTGGTGGAGACGCAGGCTTGTTGCTGTGTGGGGGCGTCGGATTGCGGAGAGCCGGGGGATGAATTGGTTTTTGACACGCTTTGTGCCTGTGCTGCCGCGCCTGCCGGGGCCGTGGTTCCGGAGTGCCCGATGACGCTGGCTCCCGGAGCTTTCTACCTGCCCGCTCCCGCGCCGCCGCTCTTGCCGGAAATTCTGGCCCGTGCGCGCGACGAGAAACCGGTGTCTGCGGTGCCGATGTTTCATGACCCGCCGGATTTACGGCGCTTGCAGGTTTTCCGGCTTTGATCCGAGGGGAGAAGACACGTCCCGGCGGGATCTGATGGCATGCCCGCCCCGTCCCGACGTGTGGTGACTTCGTCACTTTCAGGCGGTCGCTTTGGCCCGCCGCACACAGGATCACTTCCTATTTTTCTCTCTCATGGGTGCCATGGGCACCGGAAAACTACTGATATGACAATGAAAACTTTATCTTTGACTCTCTTCTTCTTTTTGGCCGGCTTGTTGCAAGCCCGGGTGGTGAATTATGAACTGACGGTGGCGGAAAAAACGCTCTCTCCAGCGGGCAAGCCCCGCCCCGTGTTGACCCTGAATGGCGGGACGCCGGGACCGACCTTGCGCTTCAAAGTCGGTGACACGGCGCGGATCACGGTGCGGAACGGCTTGCGGAATGAGGAGACGTCGATCCATTGGCACGGACTCCTCGTCCCGAATGAGATGGACGGAGTGCCGTATCTGACGACTCCGCCGATTGAGGCCGGAGGCTCGCGAGTCTTCGAATTTCCGCTCCGGCACGCAGGGACCTATTGGTATCACTCGCACACCGGCTTGCAGGAGCAGCGCGGGGTTTATGGGTCGATCGTGGTGAGTCCGCGCGGGGGGGAGGCGGATCGGGCGGACCGTGATTACGTCCTCGTTCTGTCCGATTGGACGGATGAGAACCCGAAGCAGGTCATGCGGACCTTGATGCGGGGATCGGAGTATTACGCGGTCGAGAAGGGCAACGCGCAGTCGCTGCTGGGGGCTTATCAAGCGGGCGCATTTTCCGATTACTGGGCGCGGGAGAAATCCCGGATGGCTCCGATGGATGTGTCGGATGTCGCTTACGACGCCTTTCTCATTAATGGGAAAACACGCAGCCGCTTGCCGGCGAAACCCGGGGAGACGATCCGCTTGCGTCTCATCAATGCCGGTGCTTCGACGTATTTTTATGCCCATGCGGCGACGGGTCCGCTCACGGTGGTGGCGGCGGACGGGCCGGCGGTCGAGCCGGTGCAGGTCGAAAAACTTCTGATCGGGATGGCCGAGACTTATGATGTCCTCGTAAAGATCCCCGCAGCTGGAGCTTATGAGTTTCGCGCCACTGCTCAGGATAATTCGGGTCACGCTTCCCTCATTCTCGGAACGGGGAAATTACACGCGGCAGCGGACTTGCCGGATCCAGATCTTTACCGCATGGATCACATGCTCGATGGGGCGATGGCCTCGATGGAACACGGGGACGGAGCCATGGCGGCGATGGGGGAAGGAGGTGGCGGGATGACAAAAATGGCGCGTCCGCAGGCTCCCTACGCCCGTTTGCGGGCCCGCGAGAGGACCACATTGCCCGCATCTGCTCCGCGGCGGGAGATTGAGCTCCGTCTGACGGGCGACATGGAGCGTTACATCTGGTCCTTCAATGGCAAGACGCTGGCCGAGGACTCCACGATACCGGTCCGGCGGGGTGAGGTTTTACGGATCAAGCTGGTGAATGACACCATGATGCACCACCCCCTGCACCTGCACGGGCATTTTTTCCGGGTCTTGAACGGACAGGGGAGTCGGGCACCTCTCAAACACACCATCGATGTGCCTCCGATGGGGCGGAGGACGATCGAGTTCCTCGCGAACGAAGAAGGGGATTGGTTTTTCCACTGTCACTTGCTCTACCACATGGATGCGGGGATGGCGCGGGTGTTTTCCTACGAAAAAGCGGTGAATCCCTCCCACGAGCCGGCATTGGATCCGAACTTGCTCAATCCGGTGTTCTTTTTTGCCGACGGGATGCTCATGAACCATCACAGCGAGGGCAATGTGCGCCTGATGAAGGGCCGCGAGGACTTCGGGGTGGCATGGGATTACGGCTTTGAACACGAAGAATACGAGATCGACGCCTTTTGGATGCATTACTTTGATCCGAATTTATCGACCATGCTGGGCTACCGCTGGACGAACGAGCACGGGGCCGAAGACCGAATTTTCGCCCAGGTCAACTACCGCCTGCCGTATCTGGTGGAATCGAGCTGGGCAATTGATAGTGAAGGCGATCTGCGCTTCGGCCTGGAGAAGGAAATCCCGCTCACCAGTCGCCTCTCCGCTCACGGTGAAGTCGAGTATGACACGCGTGCCGGTTGGGAGTGGCAGGCGGGGACGTCCTACTTGCTCAGCAAAGAATTTTCCCTGACCGGCGGCTACCACTCGGAGCACGGGTGGGGCGCGGGGCTGGGCTTTCGTTTTTAATCAACCCATTGATTTGTGAATATGATGAAACAAGAAAAGAGTGCAAAAATCGTCCGTCTCGTTACGCCGGATCACCTGTGTCCCTGGGGCATCAAGGCCATCGACCTCCTGCGCCGGCACGGCTATGAGATCGAAGACGAGCATCTGGAATCGAGCGAGGCCAACCGGCGTTACAAAGAGGAGAACGGGGTGGATGAAACGCCCCAGATCTGGATCGCCGGAGAACGCGTCGGGGGCTATGACGAGTTGCGCGAGCATTTGGGGCTCGGGCCGGACCCCCGGGAAGGCGAAAGTTACCAGCCCGTTTTGGTCATCTTCGCCGTCACCTTCCTCCTTGCCCTCGCCACGGTTTGGGCGCAGCAAGCGACTCTCGCGCCAGTGCGCGTGGCGGAGCTTTTCATCGCTTTCAGCATGGCGGTGCTGGGACTGCTGAAGCTGCAAGACCTGCAGCGCTTTTCGACCGGATTCGTGCAATACGATCTCCTCGCCCGGCGCTACGTTCCCTACGCCTACTTTTATCCCTTCGTCGAAGCGGGAGCGGGGATTTTGATGGTCGGCGGCCTGCTCACCTACCTCGCGGCTCCCCTGGCGCTCATCGTCAGCAGCATCGGGGCGCTGTCCGTTTTCAAGGCGGTTTATCTCGAAAAACGGGATCTCAACTGCGCCTGCGTGGGCGGGGGCAGCCGCGTGCCGCTCGGATTTCTCTCCCTGACGGAAAATCTCCTCATGATGGCGATGTCCATCTGGATGATTCTCAAAGCTTCCGGACTCGTCGTCCTCTAACTCCAACCCCAAAAAAACAAAATGATGAAAAAAAGAAGAACATTCCTCACCGCTCTCATGCTGGCTCTCCCAGCTCTGGCGATGGGAAAAGAAGAAAAAGCGCAGCCCTATCCCTTGAAAACCTGCATCGTTTCCGATGAAAAACTGGGGGAAATGGGCAAGCCGAAATACCTGCAGTATCGCGGCCAGATCTATGGCTTCTGCTGCAAGCCCTGCACGAAAGACTTCCGGGAAGATCCGGAGAAATTCCGTAAAAAACTCAGCAAACTGAACAAAAAACCATGAAAACCATGAAAACGACAAAAATGACCCGAAAACACGTCCTCGCCGGCCTTCTCGGCAGTGCCTGTCTCGCCCTCGTCTCCTGCGCGGGCGGCTCGCTGGCTGCGGCCGGTGCCAAACCCTATCCTTACGACACCTGCATTGTGAGCGGGAACAAGTTGGGTTCGATGGGAGACCCGGTAACGAAAGTGCACCAGGGCCAGGAAGTGAAATTCTGCTGCCAGCCCTGTGTGAAAAAATTCGAGGCCAACCCGGAGCGCTATTTGAGCAAGATCTGACTCAGCTATTGCGCGCCCCGCAGCCTCCCGGTTCCAGCGTGGATCGGGGGGCTTTTTGTGATCGTTGGCAAAGCTCAGATCAGGTGGAGGGTGGCGGCGGCGAGGAGGATGAGCCCGGCGGCGAGGTCGCGTTTTTCAAATTTCAGGGAGGCGGAGCCGCAACGGAGAAAACGGAAGAGAAGCCCAGTCGGGCAGCCATATTTGCAGTAGGCGAGCGGGACGAAGAGGGCGGCGAGGAGTCCGCCGAGGGCGATGAGGATGGTGATGAGGCCGGCGCTGCGCCAGAGCCAGGCGTCGAAGGCCTCGGTGTTGGCGAGGTTCAGGGAGAAGCCGAGGAAGAGGGAGGCGAGGATGAGAAGTAGGATGAGAAAGGGGAGTTTGCCGAGGGCATGATGGACTTTTTTCGGGATTTTCAGTCGCGGCAGGGGGAGTTTGACGAAGAGGTGCTGGAGGAGGCCGTGGGGGCAGAGGTGGTGGCAGTAGAGCTGGTGTCCGCTGACCCAGGGGACGAGGAGGGCGGCGCTGGCGAGGACGAGGACGCCGGCGGAGTGCTCCCAGGGGAAGCCGTGGCGGGCCCAGCCGACGAAGAGAGCTTGCGAGAGGAGATCGCCCAGGACGAGGCCGAGGGTGATGATGACGGTGAGTTGCCAGAGGAGGCGGGCGCGGGGCTTGCCCCGGAGTTTGGTGAAGGAAAAGAGGAGAGCGCCGAGGGTGAGGGCGCAGAGCGTCAGGGCGCGTGGGTGGAGGAACGGGTGGGGCGGCGGGACGTGGTGCTGGTCGTCGTGAAGCTGGGCGAGGCGGCGCTTGACGGACTCGGCGAGAGCCCAGGAGGTCATGGTCGCTCCGGCCACGCCTTCGATTTCCGCTTCGGCGTAATCGAGGGCGGCGATTTCGGCGAGGGATTTACCGGTGTAGAGCGTGAGGTAATCGCCATCTTCGAGAATGCGCTCGTAGTATTCCTCGTTGTCGTAACTTTTCCGAAAACGGAGCTGGGTGACGGTCTCCCCGGCGGGATCGAGGAGGATGAGGGTATCGGTGGGACCTTGGTAGCCGTGGAGGTCTTCTTGGGAGGGAGCGGTGCGCAGGGCGTTGCCGAGTAGGTCGCCCTTGTCATCGACGAATTCCCACACGCCGGGCCAACTGGGATGGGGGCGCAGTTCGTGGGCTTCCGGGTGGAAAAGCTGGATCTCGGCGAGGAGGATGTCGGTGGGAAAAAGCTGCGATGTGCTGTCGCCTCCGAGTCGCGCGATCAGTCCACGGGTCAAGGCGCGGGAGGTGAGAGTGGAGCCGCTGACGGCATCGACATCCGCCCGGCCGGGGGCTCCGAGAGCGAGGCCGTAGTGGGCTTGGAGGAAGTTCTCGTCTTGCATGACGTCGGCGACGTGCTGGGGGGTGTCCGCGCTGTGGATCAGGCTGAGGCCCGTGACGCGACCGGAGGGGTCGAGGGCGACGAGGAGTTCGCTCGGTCCGGAGTAGCCTTTGATCTCGTCGGAAGCGGGCGAGGTGCGCAGGGCGGAGCCGAGGAGGGTGCCGCGTTCGTCCCGCACGGCCTGGCTTTGGTGGACGCCGGCGGGCGCTTCGATGCTCGTGGCGGCGGGAAAAAGCCCGGTGATGTCGGCGAGTTCGAGCGGGCGGGTGGTGACGGTGGCTTGTTTTTTGGCGTGGAGATGGATGAGAAAAAAGAGGGCGACGATGATGAAAAGTCGGTAAAAGCGGACGAGAATGGACATGAAGAGTGGTGAGGGTGAAGAGGAATGCGGAGGCGGGTTGGGATAATTCTTTGTGACTCGTTCGTTACGGCGGCTGTCTTTAGGGTTGACAATGGCTAGGTTCTTTGAGCGCGGGTCCGCCCCGGAGTCGTTGTTA
>JBNNED010000089.1:0-4361 GCA_050285825.1 Verrucomicrobiales bacterium
AGCGAGCCGAGACTTGTGTCGTCGATGTCGGCGGCGAATGGGAGCCCGGTCGCATGAACTTTGATCACCACCAGTTCCCCCGCGATGCCGAGCCTCTCTGCGCCCTCAGCCTCGTTCTCAAACACCTCGATCTCTACGCAGACGCGAGCCAATTTTGCGAGTGGCTGGAAGTGGCGGAATGGATCGATACCCGGGGGATTGTCGAAACCAGTCAGTGGCTGGGAGTTGAGCGCGAGATCATGGCGCGGCTCAATTCTCCCATCGACATCAGCCTGCTGCGACGTTTTTCCGCCGCTTCCGACTTGCGCGTGGGCGATCCGCTGTGGGAAATTATGAAAATGGTCGGCGAGGACCTTCTCGACTACCTGCGCACCCTTCGCGAACGACTCGCCTTCATTGCCGAAAACGCCGAATTCTGGTCGCTGGAAGACGGCCGCGAAATCCTTTTCATGCCGCGCACCGAGCCGCTCGCCGCCGACTCCTCGATGGGCTTGGGGCGTTACATCGAGCAATGCGAGAAGGAAGAGAGCGTGATTGGGATGATTTACCCGGATCGCCGGGGTTCCGGCTACGGGCTGTCTCGCTACCAGGATTACCAGGGGCTGGAATTCACGCGCATCGAATCGGAAGCCGACGTTCACTTCGCCCACGCCCGCGGATTCGTCGCCAAAACCTCGGCCACTGACCCTGAGCGACTTCTGGCTCTCATCAAGCAATCACGGCACGAAGGGTGAGCAGAAAATCACCTTTCCGGAGCCTTTTAGGCTGGCAAAAGAATTTCAGCCATGTTAGACATGCCCCCCAGAGCAGTTATGTCCCGGGCACAAGTGAAAAAAGGTCGACGACGGCGGGAGCCGGAGTTCACCCGTGTGCGCGCGGAAACTCTTTCGATGGCAACGGGGCGGCTTTTTCGCATTCTCCTCATCGCGGGTTGCCTGGCGACCATTGTGCCGGCGCTGCCCCAGTGGAATCAGCTCAAACGCATCGAAGGCGAGCTCGCCGAGGTCCAGGGACGTGAGGCGCGGCTCGCCCAGGATCGCGAACGCTACGAAAGCGAGGAAAAAGCCCTGCGCGAGAACCGTTTTTACCTCGAATCCCGCGCCCGCGACCGCCTGAACGCTTATAAGGAAGGCGAGAGCATCATCCGCATGGAGGATTGAGGTGTCGCGTGCTTGTCAGTCGCTTTTCAACGGCTACTCTGCGCCCCGATGAGCACCGTGGAGCTGAATAAAGATCTTCTGATCGACGCCGGAGGCTGGCCCGAGTTGAAAAAAGCCCGTTCTTTGCACGAAGGCGGCTCCGTGGCTTCGGCTCGCTACGAGGAGGGCGTTCTCAGCGGCGAGGTGCGCGTCGGCGGGAAAATGAAAACGGTGCGGCTGCTCATCCGTTCGCGCACTGACATGGAAAACCGCTGCCCCTGCCCGGCGGTGCGGCGCGACGGTCGCATCTGCGCTCACGTTCTCGCTCTCGGGCTCGAAGTGCTCAATCCCCGCCTCGCCCCGCCCGCTGCGGAGGCAGCCGAGCCGGCACAGGCCGAAAATTCCTGGCCGACCCTGAGTGAGGAAGGCGCGGAAAGTCGTCTCCGCGTCATGCTGCCGTTGAAAATCCCGCCCGCCTGGGAGCGCGGTCAGCTCATGTGCGGCTTCGCGCTGGAGATGGCGGAGGGAGAGGAAATTCTTCTCGCGCAAGTGAGCGGAGCGGTGCGTTTGCGAGCGGAAGATGAGGAGCTGTGGCTGACTTTACAGGAACTTTTCCCCGCCGAGCCGCCGGGCGTGACGAATCTCGACCGTCCCGCCTTTCTCCGTCTCCTCGCGGCGGCGCGCGGCCACGACGGCTTCCTTTTTGGTAAAAAAGAAGGGGCGGAAATCTCGCCCAAGCCGGAAAAACGCCCCGTTTTGCGCTCACGGGGTGAGAAACTCGCGCTCGATCTTCCCGGCGACGGCGATTTGCTGGTGGAGGGTGGCGAGGCCTGGTCGCTGGCGGGCACCCGTTTCTCGCCCCTGGTTCTCGGACTGGCCGCTCCCTGGCAACCGTTGCTCGCGGGCAAAGCTCTCGCGGTGGCTCCGGACGAACTGCGCCACGCCCTCGGCACCCTCAGCCCGCATTTCGACATTCCCGAAGAACTGTGGCGGGCCTTGCCGGAAACGCGCACGCCGGAGGTCATTCTCCAACTCGAAGGCTCGCTGCGTCACCTCGAAGCCCGCCCGCTTTTCCGCTACGGCGCGCAGGAGACCGCCGGGGGGCGGGTGCAGGTGTTGCGCGATGGCGACGGCACGCGTTTCCTCAGCGATCTCGCCGCTGAACGAGCCGTCATTGACGAGCTGGAAGAGTGGGGCTTTTCACTGGGAAAAAACGGGGCCTGGGTGCTGAGCGAGCGCGATCTCATCCTGCGTTGTCACGCCTACGCCGTCCCCGACTGGCAGGGGCGCTGGGAACTCCGCAGGGGTGAGCGTTTCCGTGCCGCCGCCGCCCAGATCATTCCGGTGGAAGCTCATTTCCAGGAGCACGGCAGCGGCGAGGATTGGCTGGGGCTTTCGCTCAACTTCCAGGCCGGTGGGCAGAGCCTTTCCCGCGAGGAAATCAACCGCATTCTCCAGACCGGACGGCGCGAAAAGGCTTTTGGCAAAGGAAAAATCGCGGTTTTCGATCCCGAGCGCATCGCGCAACTCGGCGAACTCATCACGGATCTCGACGCCACCCAGACCAGTCCGGGCGTTTTCCAGGTCAACCGTCGGCTCACCGCCTACCTGCGCGAAGCCTCCAGCGCCTTCGGCATCCAAAGTCCGCCCTGGCCCGAGGAAAAAACGGCGGATCTCAGCAAGCGACTCGGTTCCCTGCGCAAAACCCTGCGCCCCTATCAGCTCGAAGGCGTGCGCTGGCTCTGGCAGCTCTCGGAACTCGGCATGGGCGGGATTTTGGCCGATGACATGGGGCTGGGAAAAACCCTGCAAACGCTCGCTTTCCTCCAGGCGCGGGGCGGACGGGCGCTCATCGTCTGTCCGGCTTCCCTCGTCGATAACTGGCTCGCCGAAGCCGCGAAATTCACCCCCGGACTACGCGCCGTGGCCTTGCGGGGCAGTGAGCGCGAGGCTTTGCGGGAAAAAGAAGCGGAGGCCGAGATCTGGGTCACGAGCTACGGGCTGTTGCGACGTGATTTCGCGGCTCTCCGTGCCGAAGAATTCGACAGCATCGTTCTCGACGAAGCCCAGGCTATTAAAAACCCCGATTCGCAGGTCGCCAAAGCGGCGCACGCCCTCCGGGGCACCCACCGCATCGCCCTCACCGGCACGCCCCTGGAGAACTCGCTGGCGGACCTTTGGTCGATCGTTCGCTTCGTCCTGCCGGGCTACCTCGGCACGCGGGCGAGCTTCCGTGAACGCTTCGAGAAACCGCTGGCCGCCGGACCCGATCCGTCGCTGGCCAAGCGTCTCTCGCTCAAGCTGAAACCGATCCTGAAGCGTCGCCTCAAAAAAGACGTCGCCAAGGACCTGCCGCCGCGCATCGAGCTCATCCGCGAGGTCGAGCCGACGAAGCGCCAAGCCACGATTTACCAGGGGATTCTCGAAGAAAGTCGTCGTCTCGTCTCCACCGCCGACCCCGCGCGTCGGCGAGTCACCGCACTCACCTCGCTTCTCCGCCTGCGGCAGGCGAGTTGTGACCCCCGACTCTTGCCCGGTATCGACGCCGAAGAGGACGCCGGGGCGAAGCTGGAGGAGCTGGAAAACCTTCTCGAAGAAGCGGTCGCGGGCGGTCACCGGGTCCTCGTTTTCAGCCAATTCGTGCAGCTCCTGCAAGCCGTCGTGCCGACTTTAGCGAGTCGCGGCTGGGACTATTGTTATCTCGATGGCGGCACGCGCAATCGGGCGGAAGTGGTGCGTCGTTTCCAGGAAAGCGAAATTCCCGTCTTCCTCATCTCGCTCAAAGCGGGTGGCACGGGGCTGAACCTGACGGCAGCCGATACCGTGATTCATCTCGACCCCTGGTGGAATCCCGCCGTGGAAGCCCAGGCCACCGACCGCGCCCACCGGATCGGACAGGAGAACGTCGTGACCTCTTACAAGCTCATCACGAAAGGGAGCGTTGAAGAGAAAATTCTCGCCCTGCAAGAGCGGAAAAAAGACCTGCTCGCGGGAGCCCTCGCCGAGGCGAATTTCACCAACAGCGGACTCAGCGAGCGGGAGCTGGAGGACTTGATCACGGGCTGAGCGAGCGTGATTTAATACCAACTCGCAAAACTCTCTGGTATCATGGTTTTTTAAAAACGTTGTGGATGACAGGCTGCGCGTTGCTTGAAGAAGCTGGTCGTTTTTCGGTCAAATCGGCGTTGTTCGTTGCTTGTGGTGCCCACACCACGCGCGCCT
>JBNNED010000090.1:0-8084 GCA_050285825.1 Verrucomicrobiales bacterium
GGCCGGTTTCGGCGGCGGTGAGGGCGAGGGAGATGGTCTCCAGGTCCCGCATCTCACCGACGAGAACGATGTCGGCGTCTTCCCGCAGGCTGGCGCGCAGGCCGTCGGCGAATTTCGGCGTCTGGATGGGAACTTCCCGCTGGGTGATGATCGATTTTTTATTGCGGTGAACGAACTCGATGGGCTCCTCGATGGTGATGATGTGGCGCGAGTAGTTCGTGTTGATGTAGTCGAGCAGGGCGGCGAGGGAGGTCGATTTCCCCGATCCGGTGGGGCCGGTGACGAGGACGAGGCCGGAGCGCATGTGACCGAATTCTTTGATGACTTCTGGCAGGCCGAGGTCTTCGAGGCTGGCGATTTCCGTGGGGATGAGTCGGAAAACGGCGGCCAGTCCGTTCTTCTGTTTCAGGTAGTTGCAGCGGAAACGGGAATCCTCGTCCATCTCGTAAGCGAAGTCGAGGTCGCCGGTCTCCAGATAACGCTGGAAGGCGTCGGGATCGCAGATTTCCGCGAGCATGTTTTTGAAGCTCTCGCCTTCGAGGACGGGTTCGCCTTCGATGGCGTGGACGCCGCCGTGGACGCGGAGTTTGGGCGGGGAGCCTTCGGATAAATGGAGGTCGGAGCCGCCGGAAGAAACGAGTTCCTGGAAGTATTTGTCGATGACAGCCATGTGCTTGAAAAGTTGGTGTGGGTGTTAGGATTTGAAGAAGTTACGCATCTGGACCTTGTCCTCGGATCGGAAAAGGCATTCTTCCTGGGTGATCTGTCCCTTGACGTAGAGATTGCGCAGGGACTCGTCCATCGTGATCATACCGACGTTTTTACCGGTCTGCATGATGCCGGGCAGCATGAAGGTTTTTCCGTCCCGGATGGTGGCGGAAACGGCGGGAGTGTTGACGAGGAGCTCAAGGGCGAGGGCGCGCCCCTGGCCATCGGCCGTGGGGACGAGTTGCTGGGAAATGACGCCGCGCAGGGACTCCGAGACCATGATGCGGATTTGGTCCCGCTGGTCGGTGGGGAAAACGTCGAGAATCCGGTCGAGCGTCCGCGGGGCGTTCCCGGTGTGGAGGGTGCCGAGAACCAGGTGACCGGTCTCCGCTGCCGTCAGGGCGAGGGAAATCGTCTCCAGGTTCCGCATTTCCCCGACCATGATGACGTCGGGGTCTTCCCGCAGGGCGCCGCGCAGGGCTTTGGGGAAGGACTCGGTGTGGGTGATGACTTCGCGCTGGTTGACGTGGCAGCCTTTCGAGTCGAAGACGTATTCGATGGGGTCTTCGAGGGTGAGAATGTGGTCCTCGCGGTCTTTGTTAATGAAGTCGATGAGCGCGGCGAGAGTGGTCGATTTACCGGAGCCGACCGAGCCCGTGACGAGGATGAGACCGTTGTGATAGCGGGTCAGTGGGACGATGTGCTCTTTCGGCAAGGCGAGCTCATCCATGGTGCGGATGTTCGTGGAAATAATCCGGAAAACGATGTCGAGCCCCAGGCGTTGCTTGACGACCGAGGCGCGGAAACGTCCGAGATCGGAAGCGTAGGCGAAGTCAACATCGCCCACTTTTTCCAAGTGCTCCCAGTGCTTGTCCGTCAGGAAGGAACGGGCGAGGCGCTCGGTCTCCTCCGGAGTCAGGGGAGCGTGGTCGTCCCAGATGGGGCTCAAGGTGCCGAAGCGACGCCAGGCCGGGGGATAGGCGGTGGCGAGGTGGATGTCCGAGCATTCATATTCGATACCGATTTTGAGATAATCATCGACGTGGGCGTAGACTTGGTGGTCTGACATAAGATTCGTTTCTGGAAACTAGGGTTGTTGCGTGGTGTTCTCAACTAACAATCACAGATTTTCGGAATGGCCAAGAGTGGATTGCTGCCGACGGGCATAAATCTGTTTTTGCAGTTCTTTTTTCCCCTGTTCAATGAGCCACGATTTGATCTTCGGTTTGGCCAGAGCGACGGCCCCGCTGAGGAGAAGAGCCCGCACGCCGTGGCGCTTTTTGCGCGGGTTTTGGCCTGGCAAAGCGCCTTTTAGGGAAGCCGAGATCAGCCCCGCCGCGACGAGGCTGCCGACGAACCACGCTGTCGGATGCTCGCGGATCGATTCTTCGGCCTTGGCCTTCACGATCTTCACGCGCGCCAGGCCTCGGCGGCGTAAATCAAGGTTCTCCCGGCGATTGCCGAGTTCGGCGATCAGTGCTGCTTTTCTTTCCCGTTGCTCAGCCATTGGCGGTCTTTCTCCCATTCGGATTTGGTAAACTCGTAAAGTTGCGGTGAGGGTTTTTTCCGGCAGGCGATGAAGAGCCCGGCGGCGGCCAGCAAGTGCAGGATGGCGATGAGGAGGGCCGCGCCACCCGCTCCGGCCAAAGCATGTTCCCCCAAGCTGGCAAACCAGCGCCCCAGCAGGAGGATGGCCGTGGCCACGAGCAGGACGTAGCCCGCAAGGGCGCAGAAGAGCGCGATGAGCAAAAAAGCCGCGCGTCGCCCGAGGAGACTCGCCGCTTCCTTGCTTTCGATCAGGAAAAGCTCGCTCCGCAGGCGTAGATAGGCCCCGAGGTCATCGGGGAGGCTATGGCGCGGAGGAGTCGGCTGAGCGCTTTCCGGATTCATGGACGGAGAAGGCTCAGCGGCGCATGAGAAGACCAGCGATGAAGCCGATGCCAGCGGCGGTCAGAATGGCCTGGGTGGGATTCTGACGGATGTAATCCTCGGCCTCGGCGTGCCACTCGCGGGCGCGCACCCGGGTGTCCTGCCACTGCTCACCGGCGGCGTCGCGCAAGTGGTGGGCGGATTCCGTGGCTTGATCCCGCAGGTAGTGGGCGCGTTCGCTGGCCACTTCTTTGAAATGCTGGGCTTTTTCCTCGGCCATGCCACGGAGTTGGTTCGCTTTCTCCGCCGCCGCTTCCTTGAGCTGGCGGGCCTTGGCTTCGGCCTGGGAGATGGTGTCCGGGCTGTTGCCATCGGCGGCGGCGCGGAGGTCGTTCGCGGCTTGTTGCGAGGCGGTGGGGTCTGAATCGCTGATCGGTTTGCTCATAATTGGAAATGGTTGAATTGGCTGCCCATTCTTCGGACAAAGCAAAAGTGACACCAATCTGCCCGTCGTGCAAGAAGTCAGCGGGAGAAAAATCATCCCGCGACGACTTTTCCCTTAAAAAAAGGGATTGCAAGTCGTCGGCGAAGACGCAGGATGCTCCCTCTTTCACAGGAACTATTTATGGCTAGGAAAATTTGGCTCGATGGGGCGATTGTTGATGAATCTGAGGCGAAGATCTCGGTGTTTGACCACGGTTTGTTGTATGGCGATGGCATTTTCGAAGGAATCCGCTTCTACGAAGGGCGCGTCTTCCGCCTGGAAGAGCACCTGGAGCGCCTTTTTCTCTCGGCCAAAGCCATTTTGCTGAAAATGCCCTGGAGCATCGAGGAAGTCACGGAAGCGACCCTCGAAACGATCCGCGCGAACGGTCTCCGGGACGGCTACATCCGTCTCGTCGTGACCCGGGGAGCCGGTGGCCTGGGCCTGAATCCCTATCTGTGCGAGAAGCCCTCGATGTTCATCATCGCGTCCACGATCACGCTCTATCCGGAAGAATACTACACGAACGGACTCGAACTTGTGACCTGCGCGACGCGTCGTCCGACCCCCGCCAGCCTCAGCCCGCAGGTCAAGTCGCTCAATTACCTGAACAACGTCATGGCCAAAGTCGAAGCCCTGAAAGCGGGCGCGATGGAAGGCGTGATGCTCAACGAGCAGGGCTACGTCGCGGAATGCACTGGGGATAACCTCTTCATCATCAAAAAAGGAGAAGTGATCACGCCACCGGTTTCCGACGGCAGCCTCGATGGCATCACGCGCGAGACGATTTTCGACCTCTGCCGCGAAATGGGCATCACGATCCGTGAGGAATCCATGACCCGATACGATATCTACACGGCGGACGAGTGTTTTCTCACCGGCACCGCGGCGGAAGTCATTCCCGTGGTCAAGTTGGACGAACGCGAAATCGGCGACGGTCGCCCCGGCGAGGTCAGCTCGGCGCTCATCAAGGCCTACCGCGAGATCGTCACCTTCACCGGAACGCAAATTTAAGTTTTTCCACCGCCTCCGAGGACGTGAAATTATTCGACACCGCGACGCGCAGCGAACGGGAACTCTCTCCCGTCGATGGCAAGACCTTCCGCTTTTACTGCTGTGGGCCAACGGTTTACGGGCCGGCTCATATCGGGAATTTTCGTACTTTTGTCACCCAGGACGTCCTGCGTCGCAGCTTGGAAATCGGTGGAACGAAGACCAAGCACGTTCGCAACATCACCGATGTCGATGACAAGACGATCCGCGATTCCGTGGCGGCGGGCCAGAGCCTGAGCGAGTTCACGGCGGGCTGGACGGAGAAGTTCCATGCCGATTGCGCGCAGCTCAACTGCCTGCCGCCGCACGTCGAACCCAGCGCGGTGCGGCACGTCCCGGAGCAGGTCGCGATGATCGAGAAGCTCGTCGAAAAAGGCCACGCCTACGCCTCGGACGACGGTTCGGTTTACTTCAAAATCAGCTCCTACGAGGAATACGGGCGCCTGTCGCGTCTCGACACGCGCGAGCTGGCTCTCGGAAAAACACAGGAAGCGCGGGCGAATTCCGACGAGTATGAAAAGGACTCGGTCGCGGACTTCGTCCTCTGGAAAGGCCGCCGCGTGGAAGACGGAGCGAACTTTTGGCCAAGCCCCTGGGGGGAGGGGCGTCCCGGCTGGCACCTAGAGTGCTCGGCCATGATCCACAAGTATCTCGGGGCCGATTTCGACCTCCACGGAGGCGGCGAGGACCTCGTTTTTCCGCATCACGAAAACGAAATCGCCCAGTCGAAGTGCGCCTGCGGCGGAGATTTCGCCCATCATTGGTTTCACTCGGCACACCTTCTCGTGGACGGCGGGAAAATGTCGAAATCGCTCGGCAACCTCTACACCCTGGCCGATCTCGCCGAAAAAGGCTGGTCCGCCACGGAGGTGCGCTACGTCCTCATCGGCGCCCACTACCGCAAGCAACTCAATTTCACCTTCGAGTCGCTCCACGCCGCCCGCGAAGCGCTCGGCAAGCTGGCCAAAGCCGCGGAGGGACGTGAAGCCCCGAACTACCGCCAGCTCCAAAAGACCAGGGACTTCGGCGTTTTCCAAAAAGCTTGGGAAAAGCTCAACGACGACCTGAACACGCCGGGTGCGATCGGCGAAATTTTCGGAAATCTCAAAAAAGCGGAGTCGGCGAGCGACTGGCAGGGCTTTTTCGCGCTCCTCGCCGCTTTGGGACTCGAATTGCCGGAAGTGTGCGAGGAAGCCGTCGAAGCTCCGGAGGAGATCGCGCAAATCGCCGAGGATCGCTGGGCCGCGCGCTCGGCCAAAGACTGGGCCAAAGCCGATGAACTCCGGGACTTGCTCGCGGAGAAAGGCTGGGAGATGAAGGACGGCCGGGAAAGCTACGAGCTCCGCCCCTTGTCTTGAAAAATCTTTTCATTTGAGCACCTTGATGCTAGTTTGGCGTCATGAAACTAAGTGCGGTCATTCATCCTGCCGAAGAAGGAGGCTACTGGGCTGAGGTTCCGGCCTTGCCCGGATGCTTTGCGGAAGGGGAGACGCGGGCTGAGCTGGAGGCCAACTTACGCGAAGCGGTTGAGGGCTGGCTTTTAGCGGGGGAAGCTGGCGTTGGGACGCAAACCGAGGAAGTGGTCGAGCTGGCGGTATGAAGTCGGTTTCCGGCAAACGGATGCTGAAATTGGCCGAAGCGAAAGGATGGACATTGGCTCGGGTGAATGGAAGCCATCACATTTTGATCAAAGAGGGGCGCGTGGAGCGTCTGGTCATTCCCGTTCACGGCGCCAAGTCCTTGAAGCTGGGTTTGCAGAGGAGTTTAATGAAGCTGATTCCGCTGAGCGAGAATGAGCTGTGACTGGTTTTGAATTTCTAGTTGCTCTTTCGGGCTCGTTTGAGGCGAGATCATTCGCTGTTGCCTCCTGATTCCGTCCCTCACGGCATCCCGCTTGCGCCTGGGGGCGGGCTGGCTTATGGGTGGGGCGTGCAATTTCAGTTGGTCAGCGATTACGGGCCGAAGGGCGATCAGGGACAGGCCATCGATAAGCTGGTGAAGTCGCTGCAGGCGGGCAATGGCCACCAGACGCTGCTCGGGGTGACGGGTTCGGGAAAGACTTTCTCTATGGCGAACATCATCGAGCGCATCGGGAAACCCACCCTCATCATGAGCCACAACAAGACTCTGGCGGCTCAGCTGTATTCGGAGTTCAAGGCCTTTTTCCCGCACAATGCCGTCGAGTATTTCGTCTCCTACTTCGATTACTACCAACCCGAGGCCTACATCCCGCGCACCGACACCTTCATCGAGAAGGATTCGGCGGTCAATGATGAGATCGAGCGTTTGCGGCTGAGCACGATGGGCTCGCTGCTGACCCGACCCGACGTCATTGTGGTGGCGAGTGTGAGCTGCATTTACGGTTTGGGCAGTCCGGACGATTACGAGCAGATGATGTTCGGGGTTTCGCGCGGGCAGGAGGTCGGGCGCGATGATTTTCTCGCGCAACTCGTCAGTTTGCTCTTCGAGCGCAACGACATCGGCTTCTCCCGCGGGCAATTCCGCGTGCGGGGGGACGTGGTCGAGGTGCGACCGGCCTATCTCGAAGACACCGCGATCCGGGTCGAGTTTTTCGGAGATGAAATCGAAAAAATCTCAGCCGTGGACGCCCTGACGGGCTCGGTCATCAACGAGGAATCGCACTACGTGTTTTTCCCCGCCAAGCAGTTCGTGAGTTCGGGTGAGAAGATGAAGCGGGCGATGAAGGCCATCCGGTCGGAGGCCGATGAGCGCGTGGCCTGGTTTGAAAAAAACAACAAGCTGCTGGAGGCGCAGCGCTTGCGGATGCGGACGAATTACGATCTCGAAATGATGCAGGAGATGGGTTTTTGCCAGGGAATCGAAAACTACTCGCGCCACATCACGGGTCGGAAACCCGGCGACCGACCATACACTTTGCTCGATTTCTTCCCTGATGATTTTCTGACTCTGGTCGATGAAAGCCACGCCACGCTGCCGCAGGTGCGCGGGATGTTCGAGGGCGACAAAAGCCGGAAAACGGTCCTCGTCGAGCATGGTTTCCGCCTCCCGAGCGCGCTCGACAACCGACCTCTGCGTTTTGATGAGTTCATGGGCGTGACGCAGCAGCGGGTTTACGTCAGCGCCACGCCGCAGCCCTTTGAATTGCTCAATTCTCGTCCGGATAATGCGGCTTACATTCCGATGAAAAGTCGGAAAGATCCTGATTTCGACCCGCATTTTGCGCGGAAATTGAATATTGAAAGCAGCGGCAGCGCCCAGTCCGTCGCCGATTTCGAGGTCACGCGAGGCGGCAGTCCGCTCATTGTCGAGCAAATCATCCGGCCGACCGGTCTCCTCGATCCCGTGCTCACCCTGCGCCCGCTCAAAGCGCAAATTGATGAAACGATCGAACTCTGTCGGCAGCGGGTTGAGAAAAACGAACGGGTGCTCGTCACCACGCTGACCAAAAAAACGGCTGAAGACCTCTCGGAATACCTGCAGGGCGTCGGTTTGAAAGTGCGCTACATCCATGCCGATGTCGATGCCATCGAGCGGGTGGAAATCCTGCGTCAGCTGCGGGCGGCGGAGTTCGATATCCTCGTGGGAATCAACCTCCTGCGGGAGGGGCTCGACCTGCCGGAAGTCTCTCTTGTGTGCATTCTCGATGCCGATAAGGAAGGCTATTTGCGGAACGAAACGAGCCTCATCCAGACGGCGGGTCGGGCCGCACGACACGTCAATGGCGAGTGCGTCTTATTCTGCGACACGGTGACCTACTCGATCCAGCGTCTGCTCGATGTCACGGCCTACCGGCGGGAAATTCAGATGGCCTACAACGAAGAGCACGGCATCACGCCCCAGAGCGTCAAACGCGCGGTGCAGAAGAGCCTGCACGAACGGGAAAGCAGCGGGGAGGGGGCCGCCCGGGTCAATCGCTCGCTGGTCGCGGAAGACGATGCCGTTTACGATGCCGTGGCCGTGTTGAAAGAGCTGGAAGAGGAAATGCAGG
>JBNNED010000091.1:0-10826 GCA_050285825.1 Verrucomicrobiales bacterium
GGAGCGGCAGGCCTATGATGATTATGCGGGGGGGACGGGGGAGGCCTTGAGCCTACTTTCCGCGCAGAATACGAGACTGGAGCTGGAGGGCCAGTGGCTAGGGCTGCGGCGCTTGCGTTTGGACAATCGGGTGGATTTGCATTTGGCCCTGGGCGGGGATTATCGGGTGAGAAAGTGAACGGTGATTTGTGATTTTTTGAGATGAGACGTTTGATTTATGTGCTGGTGGTTTTGGGGGTGCTGGGCGGGGCTTTTTTGCTGACTGGATGGCTGATGCAGAACGGGCCGGTGGCGGAGAAGAGTGAGGCGGAGGTGAAGTTGGTGACGGTGGAGGTGGCGGAGTTGACGGAAGAGGCGGTGGAGCTGCGCCTGGAGGCGGAGGGGCTGGTCTCGGCGCGACGGGAGACGGTCTTGTCGGCCGAGGTGGGAGGTCGGGTGGTCTCGGTGAGTGAGAGGTTCGAGGCGGGGGGGATGTTTTCCGAAGGAGAGGTCGTTCTGGAGTTGGAAAAAACGGATTATGAGGCGGCAGTGGCGAATGCGGAGTCGGGTCTGGCCGAGGCGGAGCTGGCTTTGGAAACGGAGGTGGCGCGGGGGGCGCAGGCGCGGCGGGATTGGGAGCGGCTGGGTCGCGGCGGGGAGCCTTCGGAGATGGTTTTGCGGGTGCCGCACATCGCGGCGGCGCGGGCGCGGGTGGGGGCGGCGGAGGCGGCTCTGTTGCGGGCGCGGCGTGATTTGGAACGAACGGTGCTGCGGGCGCCGTATGGTTGCCGGGTGAGATCGGCGGGGGTCGATGTGGGGGCGGTGGTGGCTCCGGGCGCGCGTTTGGGCGAGGTTTTTGAAGAGGAAACTTGCGAGGCGCGCTTGCCCTTCTCGTTGACGGAGGCCGCTTTTTTACGCGAAGGGGGCGAGGTAGAATTGTCGGCGGAAGTCGGAGGCGAGCGGCTCACCTGGCCGGGGCGGATCGGGCGTCGCGAGGGGGAAGTGAATCGGGCCACGATGTCGCTTTACCTCTACGCGGAGGCGGGAGTGAACGAGTCGGCGCCGGAGGGTTTCAAGCGTCCGCCGCCGGGTTTGTTTGTGCGGGCGGTGGTGCCGGGGAAGGTGCTGGAGGGTGTGGTGGCGGTGCCGCGGGCGGCCTTGCGCGGGGAGAAGGCGTTTTGGGTGATCGATGAAGAATCACGATTGCGGCGGCGCGAGGCGGAGATTGTGTGGCGGGACGGCGAGCGGCTTTTTGTGCGCGATGGTTTGCGGGCGGGCGAGCGGGTGTGTTTGACGAAGGTCGAGCGGGCGGTCGAGGGGATGGAGGTGAAAGTCGCGGGAATGAAAACCGAAGAGTGAAAAATGAAGAATGTCAGCTGCTGATTTGTGATGGAGAAGTGGATTCATTGGTTTAGTCGGAATCATGTCGCGGCCAACTTTTTGATGTTGGCGGTGATGCTGGTGGGCTTCACGACGTGGTTCAGCCTGCGCAAAGAGGTCTTTCCGGAGACGTCTTTCGATGCGGTGGTGGTGTCGGTGCCGTATCCGAACGCGACGCCGGAAGAGGTGGAGTCCGGGGTGATTGTCCCGATCGAAGAGGCCATGGAGGAGGTGGAGGGGATCAAGCGACTGACCTCGACGGCAGCGCGCAATTACGGGTCGGTGACGGTGGAAGTGGAGACGGGTTATGAGGTGCGGGACGTCATGGATGACGTCAAGACGCAGGTGGACGCCATTGATAATCTGGCGGAAAATGCGGAACGCCCGGTCCTGGAGGAGCTGGTGATGAGGCAGCAGATTTTGAGCGTGGCGGTGTCGGCGGAGACGGATGAGCGGACGCTGCGGGGGCTGGTGGAAGAGGTGCGGGAGGGGATGTTGGTTTACGAGCCGCAGGAGCCGGAGGGCTTCGGGGAGGCATTGCAGTGGTTTTTCGCGGGGAAGCCGAAGGTGAAAAAGGCGGAGCTGGCGGCGGTGCGACCCTATGAAATTTCCATCGAGGTGCCGGAGGAGCGGCTGCGGGCGTATGGGCTGAGTTTGGCAGAGGTGGCGGGAGCGGTGCGACGGGCCTCTTTGGATTTACCGAGTGGCTCGGTGCGGACGGAGGGCGGGGAGATTTTAGTGCGGGCGGTGGGGAAACGTTACACCGGTGAGGAGTTTCGCGAAGTGGTGGTGAGGTCGGAGGCGGATGGCGGGGAGCTGCGCCTGGGCGAGATCGCTCGGGTGGTCGATGGCTTCGAGGAGGTGGATTTGGAGGCGGGCTTTGATGGCCGGCGGACGATGCTGGTGCAGGTTTTCAGTGTGGGAAATCAGGATTCCCTGCGGGTGGCGCAGGTGGCGAAGCGCTATTTGGAGGAGAAGCGGAAGGACTTGCCGGAGGGAGTCACGCTGGAGGTGTGGAACGACTGGAGCGTGGTCCTGCAGGCGCGGATTGATTTGTTGGTGGGAAATATGGCCTGGGGTTTGTTGTATGTGTTGTTGGTTCTGGCCTTGTTTTTGCGCCCGAGTCTGGCCTTTTTGGTGGCTTTGGGGATTCCGGTCTCTTTTGCCGGTGGTTTGTGGCTGATGGCGGGCTTCGACATCTCGCTGAACATGATTTCGGCCTTCGCTTTCATTCTCGTGCTCGGAATTGTCGTGGATGACGCCATCGTGGTGGGTGAGAATGTTTACACGCGCATTCAGCGGGGGGAAGATCCGCGGGAGGCGAGCTGGAAGGGGACGCACGAGGTGGGCGTGGTCGTGATTTTCGGGGTTTTGACGACGATGGCGGCCTTCACGCCGATGTTGGGTCTGAGCGGGGTGAGCGGGAAGATTTGGCCGAACATCCCGCTGGTGGTCATTCCGGTGCTCTTTTTCTCGCTGGTGCAGTCGAAGTTCGTCCTGCCGGCGCATCTGGCTTTTTTGAAACCGAGTCAGCAGATGGGGAAGGTGGGGCCGGTGACGCGGGTGCAACGCTGGGTCGCGGGGGGTTTGGAGGTCTTCATCGAGCGTGTTTACGGGCCGGTGCTGGGTTTTTGTCTGCGCTTCCGCTACGCGGTGCTGGCCGTTTTTGTGGGGATTTTTTTGGTGGCAGTTGGTTTGGTGGGTGGGAAGTGGATTCCCTTTGATTTCATGCCGAAGGTCGAGGGCGAGTTGCTGAGTGCGAAGCTGGAGATGCCGATGGGCGCGCCTTTCGAGGAGACGCGCGCGGCGGTGGCGCGCATGGAGGCGGCGGCGGAGAAGCTGGGTGAGGAATACCGGACTTTTGCCGGCGAGAGCGTGGTGCGGCACATCATGGCGACGTCGGGTTCGCAGCCGTTTCAGACGACTTTTGCGGTGGGGACGCCGAATGCGTCGCATCTGGGCGAGGTCACGATCGAGCTGGCGGCGGCGAAGGATCGCGGGGTGAGTTCGGACGAGCTGAAGCTGGCGTGGCAGCGCCTGATCGGAGAAATCCCGGGAGCGGTCGCTCTGACCATCCGTTCGGAGACCGGAGCGGGCGGGAATGCCATTGATGTGAATCTGGTGGGCGACGAGATGGAGGAGCTGGAAGAGGCGGCGCGCTGGGCGAAGGAGCGCCTGGTGGATTATGAGGGCGTGGTGGAGATTTCCGACAGCAATCGTCAGGGGCGCGAGGAGGTGCGCGTGCGGGAGTTGACCGCCCGGGGGAAGGCTCTGGGCTTTGATCTCAGTGGTGTCATGGCGCAGGTGCGCGATGCCTTTTATGGCAACGAGGTGCAGCGGCTGCAGCGGGGACGCGACGAGGTGAAGGTGATGGTGCGCTACCCGGAGGCGGAACGGGAGTCGCTGGCGAATTTGGAGGAGATGAAGTTGCGCACGCCGACGGGAGACGAGGTGCCGATCATGGAAGTCATCGAGCCGGAATACGCGCGCGGTCCGGCCAGCATCACGCGGGTCGATCGTTTTCGGACGATCAAGCTGCAGGCGGATGTCGACCGGGTGGGCGGTTATAATGCCAATGAGATTGTGGCGCGTTATACCAAGGAGGTGCTGGAGGTGCTGCCGGAGAAATTCCCGGGCGTGCATTACAGCTTCGAGGGCGAGCAGAAGGACCAGCGGGAGAGTGTGCGGGAGATGGGAATCGGCTTTTTAGGCGCTTTGTTGATGATGTATGTGCTAATGGCGGTGCCGCTGCGCTCGTATCTCCAGCCTTTGATCGTGATGAGCGTCATTCCCTTCGGGCTCGTCGGAGCCATCGCCGGCCACGCCCTGATGGGGATGAATCTGAGCATCATGTCGATGTGTGGCATCGTGGCGCTGGCGGGGGTGATTGTGAACGACAGCCTGGTGCTCGTCGATTACGTCAACCGGCACCGGCGGGAGGCCGAATCGGTGCGGGAAGCGGCGGTGCGGGCGGGGGTGCGGCGTTTCCGGCCCATTCTGCTGACCTCACTGACGACCTTTGTGGGCCTCATGCCGATGTTGTCGGAGACGGACATGCAGGCGAAATTTCTCATCCCCATGGCCGTCTCGCTGGGCTTCGGGATTTTGTTCGCCACGGTGCTGACCTTGATTCTGCTGCCCTCGGTTTATCTGATCCTGGACGACCTCGTAGCCTTGTGGCCGGGCAGGAAAAAGAGCTGAGCTTAGTCAGTCCTCCGCTTTCTTGAACCGGGCGTGGATCACGACGGGAAAGTGGTCGGAAGGAAGGTGCGCGCGGCTTTCCTGGAAGAGAATTTCGCCGGGGAAATTCCGGTCGCTTTCACTGTCGGGAGACGCCGTGGTGCGGCGGTAGCTGTCGGTGAGGACGCCGTATCGCTCGACTTCGATGTCGGAGCTGACGAAAAGGTGGTCGATGCGGGCCGGGCTGTGCGCATGTGGGTCAAAGCGGCTCAGGGTGCCGGTGGGGGCGTGCCGGATGGGTGCGGAGAGATAGGCGTCGCTGACGCGCGCTGAGTCGTTGAGCCAGCGGTAGGGTGCGCTGTCTTGGCTGGCATTGAAGTCGCCAATGAGGAGGAGCGGGCCGTCGGGGGCGATTTGAGAGGCCCGGGCGAGAAGGAGTTTCGCGCTTTCGAGACGCGCCTGGGCGCCACGGTGGTCGAAGTGGATATTGAAAACGTGGAAGCTCGTCGCGGGCTCTTCCCGGGTGGAGAATTTGGCCCAGGTGCAGAGTCGCGGCAGAGCGGCATCCCAGCCTTTGCTCACTTTTTCCGGGGTGGGCGAGAGCCAGAAGCGGCCTTGCGCCTGGAGCTCGTAACGGCTTTTGCGGTAAAAAATCCCAGCCTGTTCGCCAGCTTGTTCGCCATCGTCCCGTCCGTAGCTGACGAGTCCGTGATCGGGCAGAAGCTTTTGGAGATCAGTCATTTGCCCCTGGAGGCCTTCCTGGGTGCCGACGATGTCAAAGCCGTGGAAGCGGATGAGATTGGCGATGACGGGGGCGCGGTCCTGCCAGGCGTCGCCCTGTTTGGCATCGCCCGAATTTTCATGGCGGAGGTTGAACGTGGCGAAGACATCGGCGCGGACGGAGAGCGCGAGGGCGAGAAGAACGAAGGCGGTGGCGAGGGCACGGGTCATGAGGGGATTGTTTTTTTCCGAGCGCGTAAGTCAATCAAATTGGCTCGCGCGGGTGGCTGGCCATCAGGTGACCAAGCGGGAGTCTGGCGTTTCCAAGACGTGGGCTGTGACTGTGGGCGAATTTTTTGCTAAGATATTACGGCTGAGTGCGTTGATTCCTCATGTCATTTGATGAGAACGTTTCCGCGAGTCCGGTGGTGGTGAGGAAGGTGAAGAAGGTCTTCACGCAGGGAAGCGCGGAGGTGACGGCCTTGAACGGGGTTGATCTGGAGCTTGGCACGGGGGAGTTCGTGGCCATCATGGGGGCTTCGGGTTCGGGAAAAAGCACGCTCCTCCACGCCATGGCGGGATTGACGGAAGTCGATGAAGGTGAGGTGCTCGTGAAAGGACGGGATTTGGCGGAGATGAAGGATCGGGAGCTGACGCGTTTCCGGCGGGATGAGATCGGCTTGGTCTTTCAGGCCTTCAATTTGATTCCAACGCTGAGCGCGCTGGAAAACATTGAATTACCGGTCCTGGGTCAGGAGGAAAGCGGGCGGAAAGCGGCGAGTCTTTTGGAAAAGATGGGTCTGGGCGCGCGGGCTTCACACAAGCCGGACGCGCTTTCCGGCGGGGAGCAGCAGCGGGTGGCGATTGCGCGGGCCTTGATCAGTGATCCCACGGTTTTGCTGGCGGATGAGCCGACAGGCTCGCTGGATTCGGTCAGTGGTCAGCAATTGTGCCGTCTTTTGCGGGACTTATGCACGGAGGAGAAGCGGAGCATCGTGGTGGTGACCCATGAGCCGCGCGTCGCGATGTGGGCGGACCGCGTGCTCGTCTTGCAAGACGGGGGGCGCCTGGCGGATTTTGTGCCTTCGGGCGAGCATGATGCCGAGGCCGTGGCCGCTCAGTATCAACACGCTTTGCAAAGTGGGGAGGCGGTGGAGGCGTGAGGGTGGTTTGGAAGTTATCCCTGGCCTATTTCCGCGAACGCCCGCTGCGCCTGGTCCTCACCTCATTGGCGACGGCGGCGGCGGCGGTCATGGTTCTCTGGGTCGTCAGCGGCTATGACGCGCTCATGAATACCTTCGATAACTACTCGGAGGAAGCGCTCGGGCGCTATTCGCTTTCGGTCGCGCCCATCAGCAATTTTAGTCAATACGCGCCGGGAGCCATTCCCGCGACGGCGGAAAAGTTTGTCCCTGCGGAGGCCGTGGCCGACTTGTTGGCGGATCCGGCGGTGTTGGCGGCGGACCCGATCTGGGCCATTCGCGTGCCGATCCGGCCCTTTGTCGAGGATGGAGAAGTGAAGCAACTGGGGCGCTTGCCCGACTTGCGGATTTTAGCCAGTGACTCGCCGGAGCCGGCTTTCGATCTCGTCGCCGGACGCTGGTTGGAGCTTTCCGACGGGACGCCACGCGAAGAGGTGGTGATGAGTGTGGAAGGGGCGGAAGCCTATCAAGTTGAGGTGGGTGATTTTCTCCTGCTGGGTCCGAAGGGCGAGGGAAGGAAGGTCGAAATCGTCGGACTGGTCGATTCTCCGCGGGTCTCCGGTTGGACGGCCACGGTGGCGAAGCAGCAGATGCACACGCCTGGTATGGGCGGCCTCTTCCTGAGCAGGGCTTTCGGCGAAGTGCTGACCGGCCGGGAGGCGGAAACGAGTTTCGTCGGCCTGGTCATCAAGGAAGGAACGGATTTTACGAAATTCCGCTACGGCTGGTCGCCCAAACTGAGTGGCTACGCGACTCCGGTGCAATTCCAAGAGGCTCATGACATTGAGGAAGCTCTCGACGAAAGCGCCTCGGCGGAAAACGTGGCGATGCAGGCCCGCATGGCCACGGCGGTCTCGATGTTGGCCGCCCTGTTCATCATTTTCAGCACCCTGAACATGGGAATCAGCGAGCGCATCCGGCAGTTGGCAATTCTGCGTGCGGTGGTGTTGACCCGGGCGCAAGTGGGCGGCCTGGTCTTGATCGAGGGGCTTCTCTTCGGGGCAATCGGTTTCGTGATCGGTGTCGGGGCGGGCAAAGTTTTGATGCTCCTGGCGGCGAAATCAGCTCCCGACTTGTTGGATTCCGGAGCCGTCATGGGCAAATACAGCCTGCTTCTGGCCGCGCTCTGCGCCTTCGGCGGCGGCATTTTCGCCTCCTTACTACCGGCCTGGCGGGCCATGCGGGTGAAGCCGATCGAGGCCATGGCACCGGAGCAAGGCAAAAGCGGCAAGGGATTTTCGCCCCTCGCTCTCGTCGCGGGAGTGGCTTTTTTGCTCGTTTACCCGCTTTTGGCCCAAGGCGTGCGCCATGGCGATGACGCACCCTTTGTCTTTTTGATGATGTTCGGTCTGAGCTGCTTGGCGCTGGGCTTGATTTTGCTGATGCCGGCCATCGTGCGGCTGACCGACCACTTCCTGAGCCCGCTCTTGGCCCGGCTCCTCGGGGTGCCGGCGCCCTTGCTGAAAAGCCAGTTGAGCGGGAATCTGAGCCGCACCATGACCACCGCGATCGCCCTCACGGTGGGGCTCGGTTTGTTCGTCGGGATCCAAGTTTGGGGGCATACCATGTTGGGGGCCTTCATGCCCGGAGCCTGGGCGCCGGATTCCCTCCTCGCATTCAAACCCGGGGGCATTCCCCGCGAGACGGCGACGGAATTGGCGGATATCGACGGCATCAAGCGCGGTTTTCCCATCGTCGTCGAGCAGCCTCGCTTGCGGGAAGACCTGACCAAGAGTGCGAGTCACGCCACGGTCACGCGACAGGATAGCGTGGTTTTGTTGGGCATTGCCCCGGAAGCGCTTGAGGGCGAGGAGGCCTTTTTGGAGTTTGAATGGGTCGCGGGAGACCGTGCTTCGGCCCTGAAAGCGGTGCGGGAAGGGTGCGGCTGCGTGGTGCCGGATCATTTTCTGCGCGACACCGGATTGGCCGTGGGCGACCACTTCGGGCTGGTGCCACCGGAAGAGGCGGAGCGGACGGTCGATTACGTCATCGCGGGGGCGGTCCGGCTCCCGGGCTGGCATTGGCAGACGAAGCCGACGGGTTTTCGCACGCGGACCCACCGCGCGGCGGCCCTCATTTTTGCGAACTACGATCAAGTGGCGGCGGATTTTCATTTTGTGCGGGCTTCGCACTACTGGTTTGATGTCGCGGCAGGTGCCGACTTAAAAAAAATCACGGAAAATGCGCAGTCGCTCTACGCGGATGAACTCGGCGAGCCGGTGTCGATTGGTGATGCCGACAACGACCGACCCTACCTCATCCACATGCCGATTGAGCAGATCAAGGGGATGGTCGATCACCACGCCCGCGCCTGGTTGTGGGCGATGAGTCGCCTGCCCTTGGTCATTCTCGTGATCACGACGATCGGGGTTTTGAACGCTCTTTTGGCGGCGGTGCGCTCGCGACGGTGGGAATTTGGCATCCTGCGGGCCATCGGTCACAGTCGTGGAACTCTCGTGCGACTGGTCATGGCGGAAGGGCTCTTAATTGGGGTTGTGGCCATGGTGGTGAGCTTGATTTTCGGCATTCTGGCGGGCTGGAGTGGCGCGGGGATTTCTCGCTACGTCAGCTTTTTCGGCGGGATGGACCCCACGCTCGTCGTGCCCTGGGCAGCGATTCTGCCGGGCTTGGGTGCGGTTTTGGGACTGACGGCGCTCGCGGCCGTCTGGCCCGCCTTGAGCATCGGCCGGGTCAAGCCCTTGGAACTCCTGCAACAGGGAAGAAGTTTGTGAGGAGTAGGATTTTATTGGGCTAGGGTCGTGATCGCTCAATAGCTGGGTCAAATACGTGAGCAATTTTTTGTGAATGCAAGGCGCAAGAAGGGAGCTGAGCGGGCTCAGTGACCGACGAGCTACGCTGCAGTCGCGAAAAATGGCCGCGGTCCATCGGTGAATCGAACGAAGTGAGCTGATTTCCAGACTCAAAAAAACTGATTTGACCGAGATATTTGGTGATCACGACACTAGGGTTGCCAGAATCGGGGGAATCGGCCAAGTTAAGGGACTTTGAGCGCGACGGAACCAACGGAAAAGAAGAGCTTCAGCCGGGATCTCCAGGTTTTGATGAAGGTGCGGCTGAATGTCTTCGTCCTCATCACCGCTTTTTTCGGCTACTGGCTGGGGAGTCGGGCAAGTGGCTTTGATTTCTGGCTGCTGGTGCACACCTTGCTCGGCACGGCGGCCTGCGCTTTCGGCTCGGCGG
Organism: Verrucomicrobiales bacterium; assembly: GCA_050285825.1. Classification (GTDB taxonomy): domain Bacteria; phylum Verrucomicrobiota; class Verrucomicrobiia; order Verrucomicrobiales; family Akkermansiaceae; genus SW10. The sequence goes on from JBNNED010000091.1 coordinate 9,663, forward strand.
TTTTCAACCAGCTCATGGAGATCGAGGACGACGCCCGCATGGCGCGCACGGCGGATCGGCCCCTGCCCTCGAAGCGCATGGGCGTCCTGGTGGCTTTCGTCATCGGCTGGGGGCTGGCGGCCTTCGGGGTGATTCATTTGTGGGCGAAAGTGAATCAGGCGGCAGCCATTTTCGCGGCGCTGACGATCGCCGTTTACGTCTTCATTTACACGCCGATGAAGAAAATGACCTCGCTCAACACCTTGGTCGGAGCCATTCCCGGTGCCCTCCCGCCCCTGATCGGCTGGGTCGCGGCGGGGCAGAGCTGGACCGCTCCCGGAGCCTGGTTTCTCTTCGCCCTCCTCTTCCTCTGGCAGCTCCCGCACTTCGTCGCCATTTCCTGGCTGTGCCGGGAGGAATACGAGGAGGCGGGCTACGTCATGTGGTCGAATGGCGACGTCAGCGGGCGGAAATCGGCCTGGCTCGCGGGCTTTTTCAGCGTCCTTCTCGGCCTGCTCGCGCTGCTCGTCATCCCCTGGGAGCTGACGCGTGAGGGGAGCTGGCTTTTCGCCGGTGTGGGCTTGCTTTTCGGGCTTTGGAAGGCCTTTTCGGCCTGGATTTTCGTGAAGTCCGGGGAGCGCGTCAAGATGCGCAAACTCTTCTTTCTGACCCTCATTTACCTGCCGGTCGCGCTGGTAATCCTTGCCATCGACTGGCGCTGAGCTATTTTTCCGCGCCGTGGATGTCAAAAATCTAGAACCTGCCGAGCGCGATCCGGTCAAATTGCGTCGCACGGCCTTCGCCTTGCTCGCTTTCATGGTCTTCGGCGGCGTCGTTCTCCAGTTCGCCTACCAGCGCTATCAGCAACGGCAGGCGGAAGTCGACGGCCACCGGCCTTCCTACAACCACGCCGTGCGAAAAAACATCTCCTTCGTCACCCAGGGAGGCGAAATCCGCCAAATCGCCGATCTCGAAGGGCGCGTCTGGCTCGCCCTCACTTTGACGAAAGAGCTACAGCCCCGCTCGCAGGCCACGGTCGAGGCCCTGCGCTGGCTCGTGACCGAGTTTGAAACACGCAAGGAGCCGATGCCGCCCGTCGTGGCCTTTGTCCTCGATGTCGATGCCGACCAAGCCGGGGAGCTCGACGGCGTGTTGCCGGACTTCCCCGCGGAGGTGGAACTTTGG
>JBNNED010000092.1:0-3508 GCA_050285825.1 Verrucomicrobiales bacterium
GCCGAGCTGAAAGCGGCCATCGAAGGCGAGCGCGGCGGCACGATCGTCGAGCGCATTTTCTCGCTGGATCCCGAAGGCAGCCTCGAAGAGCGTGTCTCCGATGTCTTCCGCACCGATGTCGGCTACTTCATCGTCCGCCTCGACGAGAGCGAGCCCGCTCAGGAACTCAGCTACGAGGAAGCCAAAGAGCAAGCGACCCAGGATCTGAAAATCGAGCTGGCGACGACGGCCATGCGCGAGGACGCCGCCAAGAAGCGCGAGGCTTTGGTGAAAGCCCTGGACGAAGGCAAGAGCCTCGAAGACGCCGCCAAAGAGCTTGATCTCAGCGTCTCCGAAATCCCCGAAGTGAGCGCCATGAACGCCCAGTTCGGCATGGTGCCACCTTCCTTCGAGCTGGCCCACCGCCTCAATCCGGGCGAGGTCTCCGAGTTGAGCGCTCTGCCCAGCGAGGAAAACCCGCTCAGCATGATGATGGTCCAGCTCATCGAGCGCAAGATCAGCGAAGACCCGATGTATCAGACCCGCCTCGACCAGGTTTACCGGAACCAGGAGGAAACCTACGAGATCCTCGCCTTCCAGAACTGGCTCAACGAGCGCTACATCGAAAACAACGTCCGCGTCGCCGAGAGCCAGTAAACGTGGCTAAGAGGGGGAGCGCCGACATCTTGTCGGCTCGCTTTGGCGTCTCGCCAAAGGGCCTTCTCCACGCCTCCATTGTTCACTCTCCACTCCTCATTTTTCACTCGCATGTCCAAGACCTTCTACATTACGACCGCCATCGACTACCCGAATGGCAAGCCCCACATCGGCCACGCCTTTGAAAAAATCCTCGCCGATGTCCTCACGCGCTACCAGCGTCTCAAAGGTCAGGACACCTACTTCCTCACCGGCGTCGATCAGCACGGACAGAAAATGCTCAAAACGGCGGAAGCGGAAGGCGTCAACGTCGCCACCCTCGCCAAACGCAACACCAAAGGCTTCCGCAAGCTCTGGGAAAAACTCGGTCTCGCCTACGACGGCTGGGCCGAAACAACCGACGAACGGCACCTTCACTGCGTCCAAAGCATCCTCCAGAAGCTGCACGACGAAGGGCAACTTTACAAAAAATCCTACGCCGGGCACTACTCCGTGCGCCAGGAGCAATTCCTCAACGATCGCGACCGGAACGAAGCCGGCGAGTTCGGCCCGGAGTGGGGCGAAGTCATCGAAATCGAAGAGGAAAACTGGTATTTCAAGCTCTCCGAGCACACGACCTGGCTGCGGGAAGCGATCGAGAGCGACGCCTTGAAAATCCTCCCTCATTTTCGTCGCACCGAAGTCCTCAACGCCCTCGAACGTGCGGGCGAGACCGACCTCTGCATCTCCCGCCCGAAAGACCGCCTCTCCTGGGGCATCCCCCTTCCTTTCGACCCCGATTTCGTGACCTACGTCTGGTTCGATGCCCTTATCAACTACATTTCCTTCGCCGGTTATCTCAAAAAACCGGACAGCGGGCTGCCTGATTTTGACACCCTCTGGCCCGCCGATCTCCACATCATCGGCAAGGACATCCTCGTCCCCGCCCACGCCATTTACTGGCCTTCCATGCTGCACGCCATGGGCTTCGAGGCCGCCGAAATGCCCACTCTCCTCGTTCACGGCTTCTGGAATGTGAAAGGCGACAAAATGTCGAAATCTCTCGGCAACATCGTCGATCCCGACGCCCTCGCCGACCAGTTCGGCGTCGACACGCTGCGCTACTACCTCTGCCGCGACATCTCCGCGGGCAAGGACGCCGATTTCGACCCCGAGCGACTCGTCATGCTCTTCAACACCGAGCTCGCCAACGACCTCGGCAACCTCCTCAACCGCTCGCTCAACATGCTCAAAAGCACTTGCGCCGCGACCATCGCCGACACCAACACCGCCAACGCGGAAGACGAAGCCCTCCGGCAGTCGCTGGCCGACACCATCGCGGCCTACCGCAGCGCCATGGACGAGCACGAACCCGCCCTCGCCCTGCAGGCCATCAACCGCCACGTCACCCACTGCAACGGCTACCTCGAGCGCCACAAACCCTGGGAACTCAAGAAAGACGAAAGCCAGCTCCCGCGCGTTGCCGAAATTCTCAGCCACACGGCGGAATCCTGCGCCCAGCTCGCTCTTCTCCTCAGCCCCGTCCTCCCCGCCGCCGCCGAGAAAATCTTCCATCAGGTGAACCGACCCGAACTCGCCGAGCTCACCCTCGACGAACTTCAGTGGGGCCTCCTCCCCGCCGGCCACCAAACGGGCAAGCCCAAACCAGTCTTCCCGCGCATCGTCCTCGAAGAAAAAGCGAAATAGCGGCGCTGCCCCCGCAGAGTCGGCGCCGCCACCGGCCTCACTTCCGTCGTCTCACCAAAAACAAGCCGCCAGCGAGCACGCCCAGCCAGGCAAACGAGGGCTCGGGCACGGCATTCAAGCCTCCCGGGGTGTCACCGAGATAATCCTGATAGGAACCCACCGCCCAGTCGCTGCTGGAATCGCTGTCCACGCCGTCGCGCACCCGATAGATGTGCGCGGGCGAAAAGCCGTCGCCCAAGCCACTGTAGAGCGCCGATCCCGCTCCGTAAAAGTAATCCGGATCGTTGCCGGCCACGTCATCATTTGAAAGCGAGACGGCATCGAGGAAGGCAAAGGGACTTTCCAGCACACCGTCGTTATCCGTGTCCAAATCGTCGCGCTCATCAGCCGAAGCGGCGTCCAAAATCGCCGTTTCAGCGAGAAAAATCGCGGCGGGCGAACCAAAGAGATCGAAATATTCACCCTGGTCGACCCCATCGGTCTGCGGAATGTAATTCTGCAACTCAAAATCATCCCCGATCAGAAACAGGCCGTCCGATGCGATGTTTCCGGAGAGATCAAAGCGGAAATCCACCTGACCCGGCTCATACTCAGCCGAGACGACGAGGACGGACAAGCCATCGACCGACTCGCCCGGCGTGCCGTGCAACTCGATGTAATTGGCGTAAGTATCGGCATCGACATTTCCCGAGCCGTAATCCTGCCAAGCAAGAGAGACGCGGACTTCATTAATCGTGACCACCCCATAAACCGGAGCGGAACACAGCAACAAGGTGAATAGGGAGGCCTTCGGCCCAAGAGAGAACTGAGACATGCCCGCTTCTACCAGCCCCTCCTCCCCAGCCCGACCGCTTTCCAGAAACAAATCCGTAACAGGCTACAGCAAGCGCCAAAAACTCCCACTGGAAATTCCGCCGTCATCCCTTATCTTTCTCTCATGTCGATTCGCCTCCTCCTGCCCGTCCTCGCGGCTCTCGTTCTCGCCTCCTCCGCCTCCGCCCAGCTTCCCGCCCACTGCCGGCAAGCCATTGTCGGTGTGGCCAAAGACTGGAATTCCTCTCACGTCACCCTGACTCTCTACGAAAAAAACGGGAATTCCTGGCAGCGCGTGGGCGGCCCCATTCCGGGTCGCCTCGGCAAAAACGGCCTCGCCTGGGGACTCGGCGCCCCCCCCCCCCCGCCCCCC
>JBNNED010000093.1:0-10473 GCA_050285825.1 Verrucomicrobiales bacterium
GAGGCGGGAAGTGCCGTGATTTGGAGGTCAGCGGGTTGCGAGAGAACACGCCACTCGGATTCGCTTTCTTCGGCCATCAAGGGAGAGACGAGGCAGAGGCAGGCACAGCAAAGGGATCGGAACATGAGGAGACTTTAATAAGTGGTCGGGCGGAGGGGAAGGAGAAAGGCTCTGCCGAATTGGCGTTCAGGGGCTTGGGGGAGGGGCTCAGGCCGCGCTGCTGAGCCTGCTTCAGGCACGGCGATGGCGTCTGGCGAGGCCGAGGCTGGTCAGGGCGAGAAGCAGAGAGCTAGATGGCTCGGGGATGGGGATGAATTGCAGGGAAACGGTACCTCCGTGAGAGTGATCTCGGTTATCTGTTGGGAAAGTGGGAGCGGCGAAGGCTGCCGTACCGATAACCCCGTTCGGCCCCTCAATGGGGGTAGGCAAGCCCGTAACACTCTCATAGAGAGTCGCGAAGGGCGAGATCGAGCCGCCGGAAACCGCCGAGGCGATGAGTTCATCCGATGCCGACGAGTCGTTATAGTTGGCAGAAAGCACATAAACCTCTCCTCCCGTGATGCTGACAGGTGAGGTGAGGGCGGAAGTGCGGAAGAGCCCGGTGGAGTCAAAAGCATCGGCGGGGCCGACTTGGGTCTGGGCGATCTGTGATCCGGACAATTTCCACAGCGTCACGGTGTAAGAGCCTCCTATGCCATCTTGGTCAACATCATATAAGGATAAATGAGTTACGATGGAATCGACAGAGAGGGAAAAACGGAAGCCCCGCTCGAAGTCTGAGGTGACGGGGCCTATGTTATCAAGTGGGTTGTCGGTTCTGATGACGTCTGTGATCAGAACCGCGCCGGGAGCTAAGCCTCCGAGCGCTCCGAAGGAGATGACAGCGAGGGGGAGGGACATTTGGCGAAAGGTTTTCATAGGGTTTATTGAGTGAAGGGGTGATTCTGGATCGATTGATGGGTAAGGCACGCGCCCCATCAACTTGGGGAGGAGATTAACAAAAAGGCGCTCGCAGGACAATCTAAATAATCTGTAATAAGTTCTGCATCAATCGATTGTGTGATTTTTGTTTTGTTGAAGGTCGTGAAAAGGATGGGGGAGCGATCTCTAAGTTTGATTTGTTGATCGCTTGGTGTAGGTGCGCAGTTGATCTTGTTTCAAGCTCGCGCTGAGCAAATGCGGAAGGCTTGGGCGGTGTCGCTTGCATTGTCGGGCTGATTGGTTAGTGATGGGGCATGGACATTTGGGCGAATTTGGGCTGGGTCGTGTTGGGCTTGGTGATGCTGTATTATGGCGCGGAATGGCTGGTGCGCGGGGCTTCGGCACTGGCGGTGCGCATGGGGATCAGTCCGCTGGTAGTGGGCTTGACGGTGGTGGCTTTCGGGACGAGTGCCCCGGAGTTGGTGGTGAGCGCGAAGGCGAATCTGGCGGGTCAGAGCGCCTTGGCGCTGGGGAATGTCGTGGGCTCGAATATTTGCAATATCTGCCTTGTTCTGGGCGTGGCGGCTCTCATTTTCCCGGTTGGCATCGAGAGGCAGGTGGTGCGCCGCGAGATGCCGATCTTGTTGGTGATTTCTTTTCTGTTTTATGGCATGATGTGGAATGGGGAAGTCGCGGTCTGGGAATCGGCTCTCCTTGCCCTGGGGATTTTTGTGTATGTCGTGATGAGTTTGCGCCTGGCCAAAAAAGAACCGGCGGCGGCGGGTGAAGGGCTCGATGAAGAGGTGTTGGAGGCGGCGCAAAAAGGGGGTATCGGTGGTGTTTTACGCGACTTGGCGCTGGTCGCCGTCGGGGTGGTCGTGCTCGTGTTCGGGGCTGATTTTCTCGTGAAAGGCGGGGCCTACCTCGCGCGAGCTTTCGGGGTGTCCGAAGCGGTGATCGGGCTGACTTTGGTCGCCTTCGGCACTTCCCTGCCCGAGTTGGCGACCTCCGTGGTGGCGGCGCTGAAAAAAGAAGGCGACATCTGTGTCGGGAACGCCGTGGGTTCCTGTATTTTCAACATTCTCGCCGTGATCGGTCTCTCCGGTCTGCTCGGGCCGATGGATGCGAGTGCGTTGACCCAGATCGATCTCTGGGTGATGCTCGGGGCGACGATTGTCCTGCTGCCCATGATGCGAAAGGGGATGAGCCTCGCCCGCTGGGAAGGCGGCCTGCTCCTCGCCGCCTATCTCGCCTACACGGCTTACCTCGGCATCGCGCATGTGTGATTACGGGGAGCTGTGGGTCGCCTGATTTGGCATGAACAAAATTAAAACTCCCTCCCGAGCGAGTCGGGTAGGGAGTTTTTTCTTGGGGGGAGCTTAAAGGTAATGAGTAAGCCCAGTTATTAAAGCGCGGCGAGGATGGCGGCGCCCATCTCGGCGGTGTTGACTTTTTTCTCGTCGGCGGCGCCGGTGTAGAGGTCGCCCGTGCGCAGGCCTTGGTCGATGGCGTTTTGCACGGCGGCTTCGATGGCGTCGGCGGCGTCGGCTTCGCCCAGCGAGTAGCGCAGGAGCATGGCGAGGGAGAGGATCTGGGCAATGGGGTTGGCGATGCCCTGGCCGGCGATGTCGGGTGCGGAGCCGCCACTGGGCTCGTAGAGGCCGAAGTAGTGATCACCATTCTTCGCGCCGAGGCTGGCGGATGGCAGCATGCCGAGGGAGCCGGAAATCATGGCCATTTCATCGGACAAGATGTCGCCAAAGAGGTTTTCGGTGACCATGACGTCGAAGGAGTCGGGTCGCTTGACCAGCTGCATGGCGGCGTTATCGACGTAAAGGTGGTCGAGGGCGACGTCGGGGTATTGCTGAGCCACTTCGATGGCGGTTTCACGCCAGAGGACGGAGGAGGCGAGGACGTTGGCTTTGTCCACGGAGGTCACGCGCTTGTCACGGCCTTGGGCGGCGGTGAAGGCGACGTGGAGGATGCGCTCGATCTCGGATTTTTTGTAAACCATGGTGTCGAAGGCGCAGGGTTCGCCGTCGCGTTCCTCCCGGCCTTTGGGCGAGCCGAAGTAGATGCCGCCGGTGAGCTCGCGCACGCAAAGGACGTCGAAGCCATTGGGGATGAGTTCGTTTTTGACCGGGGAGGCGTGGGTCAGGGAGGGGTGGCAGACGCCGGGGCGGAGGTTGGCGAAGAGGCCGAAGTGCTTGCGCAAGGGGAGAAGAGCGCCGCGTTCGGGCTGGAGGTCGGGGGCGAGATTTTCCCATTTTGGGCCGCCGACGGAGCCGAAGAGAATGGCGTCGGCTTGTTCACAGGCTTTGACCGTTTCCTCGGGGAGCGGAGTGCCGTGTGCGTCATAAGCGGCACCACCGACGAGGTGGGTGCTGTGGCTGATTTTGAAATTGAATTTGGCGGAGACGGCGTCGAGGACTTTCAGGGCTTCGGCCATGACTTCGGGGCCGATGCCGTCGCCGGGCAGAACGGTGATGGTATGAGACATGGAGGGGTGTTAAGGGGAAGGGGGGGAAGATGCAAGGTTTTAGAGGCCAGAAGCCAGACAGTCAGACAGTCAGACAGTCAGATTGTCAGATTGTCAGATTGTCAGATGCGGGGGCGAAAAGGCTTATTGGCTGGCTCCCTTTCGTGGGGGACGCGGATTCAGGATGGAGGATGTGCCTTGCTGGATGGGCTGGTTTCTTGATTTTTATACCAGAGAGTTTTACGAGTTGGTATTAGTGAGCTGTTGATTGCTGCGATCGTTGATGATTGTTGCCGTCGTCGCAAGAATGAGGACGGCACAAGCCAAGCCGAACCCCCAGCTTTGCATGCGCTTGACCTTGGTTTCCTCGAAACGTCGCCAATCTTCCACCGCTTGATCCCCACCTCTGCGAATGGAGGCCTCAAGGGCACTCGGGTGTGTCTCAAAAAAACCCGGAGCGATCAGCACCCATACGATCTGCAGCAAGGCAAGCAGTTGGATCAAGGCAAGAATGGATCTCAGTGACCGCATGTTTTTTATTCTCCGAACGAGCGAGAGCCCAAATGACCATTGACCAATGACTCATTGACCATCCCACTCCGCATAGCCTCCGTCGAGGTGGATGAGGTGTTGGAAGCCGAGTTTTTGGAAGGTTTCGAGTGCCATGCTGGAGCGTCCGCCCGATTGGCAGTGGACGAGGTAGGTTTTTTTGCGGTCGAGTTTGGCGAGTTCTTTCTCGAAGTCGTCGCCGAGGAAGTCGATGTTTCGGGCGCCTTTGAGGTGTCCTTCCTTGAATTCCTCCGGGGTGCGGAGGTCGAGGATAGTCACTTGCTCCGCCGCGGGCTTTTTTTGGTCGGCGGCGAGGAGTTTTCGAGCGGCGGGGGCGTCGAGGTGGGTGACGGCTTTTTCGGCAGCGGGGGCGAAGGTGCTGAGGAGGAGAGCGGCGAAGATGGCGGGCGATTTCATGATGGCGAAGGTAGCTTTGATCGTTGGTTTGGCAAGTGGAGGGGGAGGTGTAAGCGTTTGAAAAACGCTTTTACGGTGCGAGGTGGCAGCCGGGGACGTGGTCGTTGACGAGGCCGACGGATTGCATGAAAGCGTAGGCAGTGGTGGGACCGAAAAATTTCCAGCCGCGTTTTTTGAGGTCTTTGGCGAGGGCGGTGGAGGCCGGGGTGGCGGGGTTGTCGAGAAGGTAGCGCAGGGTGAGGGGCTCGGGGCGGTCGCGGGGCGGAAATTGTTGAAAGTAGGAGAGGAGGCCGCCGAATTCCGCGCTGAGCGCGAGGGCGATGGGCGCGTTGTGAATGACGGCTTCGATTTTTCCGCGATGGCGGACGATGCCGGCGTCGGCGAGGAGTCGGTCGACGTCGGTGGCGGTGTAGCGGGCGACTTTGGCGGGGTCGAAGTGGTCGAAGGCGGCGCGGAAGTTCTCGCGTTTGCGCAGGATGGTGAGCCAGGAGAGACCGGACTGGAAGGACTCGAGCGAGAGCTTTTCGAAGAGGCGGCGATCGTCCGTGACCGGGCGGCCCCATTCTTCGTCGTGATAGCGCAGGTATTGGGGGTCGTCGCCCGGCCACCAGCAGCGCGGGAGGCCATCGGAGCCGGTGATGAGGCCGTTTTCGGGGATCATGGGCTTTTTAGTCGAGGGATTTCGCGCAGCGGAAGCCGGTGTGGTTGGCGGGGGCGAGGGATTCGGCGTAGTGGCGGGCGGCGGGGCGGTAGCGCTGGCAGTAGGTGGTGTGGCAGAGGTGGGAGCCGCCGCGGGTGACGTGGAGGACGGAGAGCGGGTGGGGTTTCGGGTAGGTCGGGCCGGGCCAGGTGCCGTTTTGCTGGTGGAATTGCAGCATCGGCTGGTTGATGGCGAGGCCGGGTTTGGGGCCTTGCGGGTCTTTTTCAGGATTTTTAAGGAAACGGGCGTAGGTGTCGGGTCGGAAGAGATCCGAACAGATTTCCCAGACGTTTCCGGCCATGTCGTGGAGTCCGTAGGGGTTGGCGGGAAAGCTTTTCACGGGCGCGGTGCCGGCGAAACCATCCTCGGCGGTGTCATCGCTGGGAAAAGTGCCGGTGAAGACGTTGGCGAGCCACTGGTCGCCGGGTTTCATCTCCTTGCCCCAGAGGTAGAGCTCCTGTTCCTTGCCTCCGCGGGCGGCGCGTTCCCATTCGGCCTCGGTGGGAAGGCGTTTTCCGGCCCATTTGGCGTAGGCCCGGGCGTCTTCGTAAGTCACGCAGACGACGGGATGATCCATCTTGTCTTTGATGTCCGAGCCGGGGCCCTGTGGGTGGCGCCAGTTGGCTCCTTTCGTGAACTGCCACCACTGCCATTCGGAGCCGGGTTGCCAGAGGCCGACTTCCTCTTTGGGGGGCGTGAAGACGAGGGCGCCGGGTTCGAGCGCTTCGGGCGGGGCTTGCGGGAAGTCCTTGCGGCTCCAACCGCGTTCGGCCTGGGTTTCGTAGCCGGTGTCTTTGACGAAGGCGGCGAATTGGGCGTTCGTCACTTCGTGGGTGTCGATGAAGAAAGGGGAGATTTCGACTTCGTGCACGGGGCCTTCTTCCGGGTATTGGGCGCGACCGGGGAGTTTGACTTCGTTCCCGCGCTGGTAGGTGCCGCCGGGGATGAAGACCATGCCTTCCGGGGCTTCCGGCGCGGCGGGGGCGGCGAGGTTCAGAGCGAAAAAAAGGATGGCGAGTGGCTTCATAGCTCGAAGATAGTCGGAATGTGGTTGGCGGAAAGGGCGAAGTTGGCTTAGCTACGGCTGTGAGCGGGACTAAATTTCGACCTTGTATTGATTTGCATGAGGGGAAGGTGAAGCAGATTGTCGGGGGAACCCTGACGGATGAGGGCGCGAGGGAGAACTTCGTTTCGGAAAAGGATGCGGCGTGGTATGCCGAGAAATTCCGCGCGGATGGGGTGCGGGGTGGTCATGTCATCCAGCTCGGACCGGGGAACGGAGAGGCGGCGCGGGAAGCGCTCTCGGCCTGGCCGGAGGGCTTGCAATTGGGCGGCGGTGTGACGGGGGAGAACGCGGCTGGGTGGCTGCGGGCGGGGGCGGAGCGCGTGATTGTGACGAGTTGGTTTTTTGATGCCGAAGGGCGGTTTTTGGAAGAGCGGATGCGGGAGCTGGCGGAGGAAGTGGGGGCGGAAAAGGTCGTCATCGACCTGAGTTGCCGGGCGGTCGCGGGGGGCTGGCGGGTGGCGATGAACCGCTGGCAGACTTTGACGGATCTCACGGTGGATTTGGCGACTTTGGAGCGCATGGCTCCCTTCTGCGGGGAGTTTTTGATCCACGCCGCGGATGTCGAGGGCCAGTGCGGCGGGGTGGACGTGGCCTTGGTCGAGCTTTTGGGGAAATGGGACGGCTGCCGCGTGACCTACGCCGGGGGGGTGCGCGGGCTGGAGGATCTGAGCTTGATCGAAGAGGCGAGTGGCGGTCGGCTTGATGCCACGGTCGGCAGCGCGCTGGATTTGTTCGGCGGCACGGGCGTGACTTACGAGGAACTCTTGCAGTGGAACGGAGCGCGGGAGTGATGGACGTCGAGGAAATGATCGCGCTTCTTCCCGAGCACTGGCGCAGTCGGGTGGGCGATCCCGTGGGGCGTCAGCGGCTGATCGAGGAAGGCGAGCGCTTGTTGGTCATTTTACACGAGGTGCCGGGGGAGAAAGAGCGCGATTTGTTTTTCTGGCGGGAGGAAGATCAGTCGTGGTCTTCGGCTCCGCTGGCGGGTGGCTTGCGGCATTGGCGGAAGCTGCTCGATGAGTATGAAGTGGTGGTGGATCGCCTGGAGGCGAAGCTGAAGCAGGCGCGGACGGTGCGGGATTATTATTGCATTTTAAAGGAAGAAGCGCCGGTCGGGCGGGCCTTGAAGCAGGTGCGACTGATCGCTTCGCGGACGCGGAAGATGTGTAAGAAAAACCCGGAAATTCTCGAAATTCGCAGCGTCGCGGAGGAGCTGGACCATGATTTGAGTCTCGTCCAGGAGGAGGCGAAGCTGGGGATGGAGGCGCTGGCGGCGGAGTCGGCGGAAAACCAACGCGAGATGGGTGAGCAGCAGGCCGCATACGGGCTTAAACTCAATCGCCTGGCGGCCTTTTTCCTGCCCTTGATGGCCTTCGGGGCCTTGTTCGGGATGAACGTGCCGAACGGGCTGGAAGCCTCGGGCTGGGCTTTTTTCGCCGTCTTCGCGCTGGGCTTGACGGCGGGCGGGGTGCTGGTGTCTTTGATTGGAAAGGAGTGAGCAGATGTGGGAATCGGGATTATTGGTTTTATTGCTGGCGGTGATCGCTTTTTTGGCCGTGCGTTACTGGCGGGAGGCGGATCAGCGGGGGCGGCGTTCGCAACTGCTCGCGGAGGGCTTGTCGGCGGCGGATTGGGTCATGATCGACCGTGCGGCGGCTTTGTTGCGGCGCTTGCCGGAGGATCTGCGTCGGCGCGTCGGGGGCATCGTGCGGGTCTTGATGGAGGAGAAGAACTTCGAGGCCTGCGGGGGCTTGGACGAGGTGACTAGTGAGATGCGCCTGGTCGTCCTCGCACAAGCCGCGCTCCTGCTGGTCGGGCGTCCGCTGCGCTTTTACCCGCGACTGCGCAGTGTGCTGCTTTATCCTGACGCCTATGAGGTCGAGGACGATGAGGGGCGTGATGTGCGGCTGGGGGAAAGCTGGGAGAGCGGGAGTGTCGTGCTTTCCTGGAAGAGCGTGCTGGGGGGAGGTCGGAACGAGGAGGACGGGCTCAATGTCGTTTTGCACGAATTCGCCCATCAGCTCGATCAGGAAGACGGCTCGGCGGATGGCTTGCCGATTTTGGCGGACGGGATGAGCTACCGGGACTGGGCGCGGGCATTTCGGGGGAGTTACGAGCGTTTTTGCGCGGAAGTCGAGCGCGGGCGCCGCACGGTGCTCGATCCCTACGGAGCGACTGATCCGGCGGAGTTTTTCGCGGTCGCAACCGAGACCTTTTTTGAGAAACCCCGGCAGTTGCGGGAGAGTCACGGCGAGATTTACGTCCAGCTACAGGCTTACTACGGCCTGGATCCGGTCGGGTGGTGATTTTTCTGGCGATGCGGCCGGAAGCTGCTAGGGGTGGGGAATGATGACACGCAGACCCTTTTTGATGACTGGTATCGGGGCCGGACTGGCCACCGCTTTGCAACTGAAAGCGCAGGAAAAACCGGGCAAAAAACTTGGCTGGGCTCTCGTCGGGCTTGGCTCCCTCAGCACGAACCAACTGGCTCCCGCGCTGGCGAAGTGCGCGCACTCGAAGCTGGCCGCCGTGGTGACCGGAACGCCGGAAAAAGGGGGGAAATGGCGGGAAAAATACGGCTTGGCGGAGGACAAGGTTTACAATTACGAGAACTACGATCAGATCGCCGAGGATCCGGAAATCGACGTCATTTACATCGTTTTGCCGAACTCGATGCACCACGAGTTCACCATCCGCGCGGCCAAGGCGGGTAAGCACGTTTTTTGCGAAAAACCGATGGCGGTGTCGGCCGCCGAGTGCCGGGAAATGATCGCGGCCTGCGACGAGGCCAAGGTGAAGCTCGGCGTGGCATACCGTTGCCAGTTCGAGCCCCATCACCTCGAAGCGATGCGTTTCGCGCGGGAGGAAGTTTTCGGTGCGGTAAAGCACATCGACACCGGTTTTGGCTTCCGCATCGGGAATCCGGACCAATGGCGCTTGCGTAAGGAGCTGGCGGGCGGTGGGGCGCTCATGGATGTCGGGATTTACGCCCTGCAGGCGGCCCGCTACCTGACCGGCGAGGAGCCCGCGGAGATCAGTGCCTTGGAGACCAAGACCGATCCGGAAAAATTCGCCGAAGTCGATGAGACGATTCAGTGGATGATGAAATTTCCTTCCGGGAAGACCGCGAATTTGACGACGACCTACGCCTTCAGCGGCATGAACCAGTTCACGGTCTATGCCGAAAAAGGCCGTTTCGGGATGGAGAAAGCCTTCGGCTACGGGGGGCAGAAAGGCTGGACTTCGGATGAGAAAAAACCCTTGGAGTTTGAACCCATCGACCACTTCCAGGCGGAAATGGACGCCTTTTCCCTCGCCATCCTGAACGAGGAAGAGTTCGCTCCGGCGGGCGAAGACGGCCTGCGCGACTTGCTCGCCATCGAGTCCATTTACCAATCTATCAAAGAAGGCCAGCCCGTCGCGGTGAAGCCGGTGTGAGTCCCAGGCGCTATTCTCCCAAAACAGCCTCCAGCGCGCGGCGGAGGGGGCTGGGGAGGGGGAGGTCGGGGAGCTGGCTGAGTGGGTAATAGCGCTCTCCGACCTGGAGCCCGTGTGGGATTTGGCTGGGCGGGCAGGGGTAGAGGGTGAGGGTGACGCGGTGGTGGGTGATGACGTAGCGGTGGGTCTCGGTGAGGGGGCGGAGGTGGGCGAGTTCGCCGACTTCCCGCAGGGGGAGGTGGTGGAGGCCGCGGCGGCGTTCGTTGGGGCTTTCGGCGAGGAGAATGTGCTGGTCTTTGAGGACGAGGAGGGCGTGTTCTTCGACGGCGATGCTTTGGCGGCGCGGTTTTTTGCGGGGCAGTGCGGCGGGGTCTTTGGCGCGGCAGTGGCGGGCGACGGGACAGCGGTCGCAGGCGGGGTTTTTCGGACTACAGAGGACTTGGCCGAGCTCCATGAGAGCGGCGTTGTGGTGGTGGATTTGTGCGGCGTTGAGAAGTGCGGCGGCGCGTTGCCAGAGGAGTTTCTGGCCGGGAGTGGAATCGATGGGGGTGGGGTCGTTGTAGAGTCGGCTGAGGACGCGGGCGATGTTGCCATCGACGATGGGAGCGGCCTGGCGGAAGGCGAAGGAGGCGACGGCGCCGGCGGTGTAAGGGCCGAGGCCGGGGAGTTTCTGGAGTTCGGCGGCGGATTCGGGGAAGCGGCCATCGTGGTCGGCGAGGACGCTGCGGGCTGTTTTTTGGAGATTGCGCACGCGGTTATAGTAGCCGAGCCCTTCCCAGGCGCGGAGGAGTTCGCTTTCGGGGGCGGCGGCGATGCTTTCGAGGTCGGGGTATTGCGCGAGGAATTTCTCGAAACGTCGCTGGCCGAGGACGGTGGCGAGGGTGGTCTGCTGGAGCATGATCT
>JBNNED010000094.1:0-4541 GCA_050285825.1 Verrucomicrobiales bacterium
TCAAAACTACTTCCGCCTTTACGAAAAACTCGCCGGGATGACGGGCACGGCGGAGACGGAAGCCGCCGAGTTCCACGACATTTACAGCCTCGACGTCCTCCCGATCCCGACGAACCGCCCGAACCAACGGGAGGATCTCAATGACCAGGTCTTCAAAACGCGCCGGGAAAAATACAGCGCCGTCATCAAAGTCATCCAGGAAGCACACGCCGCCGGTCAGCCCGTGCTCGTCGGTACGGCCTCCGTGGAAACCTCGGAAACGGTCGGTCGCATGCTCAAACTCGCCAAAATCCCCCACTCCATTCTGAACGCGAAATACCATGCGCAGGAAGCGGACATCGTGGCCCGTGCGGGTCAGAAGGGAGCGGTCACCGTTTCCACCAACATGGCCGGTAGGGGCACCGACATCAAGCTGGGTGAAGGCGTGGAAGAACTCGGCGGCCTCTTTGTCGTCGGCACCGAGCGCCACCAATCGCGCCGCATCGACCGCCAGTTGCGCGGACGCTGCGCCCGCCAGGGCGACAAGGGGAAATCGCAGTTTTTCATCTCCTTCGAGGACGACCTCATGCGGAATTTCGCCGCCGCCGACCGCATGACGAGCATGATGGAACGCTTCGGCATGGAAGAAGGCGAAGCTCTGGAGCACAAGTGGCTCAACCGCTCGGTCGAGACCGCCCAGAAGCGGGTCGAGCAACTCCACTACCGCCGCCGGAAATACGTTCTCGACTTCGATGACGTCATGAACAAGCAGCGTGAAGTCGTTTACGGCTACCGCAATGAAGTTCTCGCCTCGGAAAACCCGCGCGAACTCATCTTCGAAGTCATCGAAAAAACGATCCCCGAGTTCGTCCACCACTACGTCGAAGAACGCGACGAAGGCAGCCCGGACTACGTCGAGCTTCTCCACTGGGTCAACGCGACCTTCCCGCTGCACCTTACTTTGGAGAAAGCGCAATTCGAGACCCGCAGCCTGAGCGAGAACAGCGACTTCCTCATCGAAGAAGTCCGCAAGCTCTACGAAGGCAAGGTCAAGGTCGAGGACCCCGAGCGCCTCGACACCCTCGAGCGCCACATCATCCTCATGGCCATCGACGGCAAGTGGCAGGAACACCTCTACGCCATGGACTCCCTGCGCGAGGGCATCAACCTCCGCGCCCAGGGCCAGAAAGACCCCCTCGTGGAATACAAAAACGAAGCCTACAAACTCTTCCAGACCCTCATGGCCGACATCGACGAGGCGGCTCTCAACAACCTCTTCCGCTACACCACCGTCGCCAACATGGAATCGGTCCTCAAAGACCAACCCCAGCAGACCTCCGGCGGCGACGAAGCGAGCATGAGCGACGACAACATCGCCATCACCGGCTCCTCGGCCCGCGCCCAGGGAGCGCCCGGCGAGGCCGGCCTCAAGCTCAACCTGCCTAAGCGACGCCCCGTCCAGAAGGTCGGCCGCAACGACGACTGCCCCTGCGGCTCCGGCAAAAAATTCAAACAATGCTGCGGCCGCGAGGCGTGAAATTGACCTGATTTTCAAATCCCAACGAATCAGGGGCATGAGCGAATACGCCCGTGCCCCTTTTTATTGAACCGCATCGAAGCGGCTCTTATATCACTTAAAACCTAAAACTTAGAACTTAACACTTTCACTCCATGCCCAGCATCTTCGATCAGGAAATTGCCCGCCGTGACACCGGTTCTCTCAAGTGGGACCGCCGACCGGATCTCGACCCGCTTTGGGTCGCCGACATGGACTTCGCCTCGCCGCCCGAGGTCATCGAAGCCCTGCGGGAGCGCGTGAAACACGGCGTTTTCGGCTATGCCGTGCCGCATCAGGGACTCATCGACACCGTTCACGGCTACTTGCAGGAGCGCATCGGCTACCGCGCGGAGGAAAAGGAGCTCATCCACCTCGGCGGGCTCGTCCCGGCTCTTTCCCTCGCCGCCCGGGCCTTCGCGGAGCCAGGCGATGAAGTGCTCACCTGCACCCCCGTCTATCCGCCCTTCCTCGGCGTGCACAAAGACGCCGGTCTGCAGCTGAAAACCGTCGATCACATCTACGAGGACGGTCGCTGGACCTTTGATTGGGAAAAAATGGCGGAGGCCGTGAGCCCGCGGACGAAGATTTTCATTCTGAGCAACCCGCAAAACCCGCTGGGGCGCGTATTCACGGCTGAAGAGATCACGCGCCTGGCTGAATTCTGTCTGGAGCACGGCCTCGTCCTGCTCTCCGATGAAATCCACTGCGATCTCATCCTCCACGAAGACAAAACGCCGCATTATTCCGCCCTCAACCTGCCCGAGGAGCTGCGCCGCAACAGCATCACACTGCTCGCGCCATCGAAAACCTACAACATCGCGGGACTGGGCTACGCCTTCGCCGTCATTCCAGACGACTCGCTGCGCCGCAAATTCACGGCCACCAAAGGCCACACCCTGGCGGAAATCAACTGCCTCGCCTACTACGCCGCCGAAGCCGCTTACCAGCACGGCGAGCCGTGGCGACAGGACTTGCTCGCTTACCTTCGCACGAACCGCGATCTCATTCACGCCACTCTCCTCGACAAGCTTCCCGCCGCGCGCGTGCCGCACATCGAAGCGACCTACCTGGCCTGGATCGATTGCCGCGCGATGTCGGTGGCCAATCCCGCTGAACAGGCCGAAAAAGCCGGTCTTTTCCTCTCCGATGGAGCCTTTTTCGGCCACCCCGGCTGCACCCGCATCAACTTCGGCACCCAGCGCGCCCGCCTTGAAAACGCCCTCCTGCGCTTTTGCGAAGCTCTTGATGGCTAAGGAGTGACAATTCTGGAGAGGCGTCGGTGTCTTGCTTTTGCGATTGTCGTTTTGGTATCGGGGAGGTGCTTAGGCGGTCTCTAGTCCGCGACCGCTTTTCGGCCCACACTCGCCAAGCGCGGCCCTATTTTTCTCAGCAAGGCGGGACTCTGGGGCTCACTGAGCGAAAGCTTGGGGCGTTCGTAGCGTGAGCTTGGAGATTGAGGTTGATCCGCGCGCCGAGCCGTCGCATTCTTGCGCCATGACGCGTTACTTTTCATTCAAATCGACTCTGCTCGCGCTCGGCTGTGGGCTGATGAGCCTCCTGCCGGCTGCTGATAAGAAATTGATCATCATCGCGGGCACGCCGAGTCACCCCGCCGGCATGCACGAGTTCAATGCCGGCTGCCTGCTCTTCCAAAAATGCCTCGCCGGAATCGATGGCCTGAGCGTGGAGGTCCATCACGGCGGTTGGGTCAGCGATGACTCCGTGCTCGAAAGTGCCGATGCCGTCGTCATTTATGCCGATGGCGGCAACGGACACCCGGTCGAGCGCAAGCCCGAGCGACGGAAGCTCATCGACCAGCTTGCGAAACGAGGCGGCGGGATCATGATGATGCACTATGCCGTGCAGTGCGCCGATGGTGAGACGGCGGGCGACGCCTTCCGCGAGTGGATCGGCGGGGCTTACGAAACGGGCTTTTCGGTCAACCCGATCTGGGAGGCCGATTACCGGAAATTCCCCGAGCATCCGGTCGCTCGCGGACTCAAGCCCTTCAAGATCAAAGATGAATGGTATTTCTCCATCCGCTTCCCGAAGAACAAGGAAGGCATTCAGAACATCCTCGTCGCCACGCCGAGCGATGAGACGCGCGACGGTCCCTACGTCCACCCGAAAGGTCCTTACAAGCACATCCAGGAGCGCAAAGGCGAAGCTGAAACGATGATGTGGTGCAAGGAACGGGCCGATGGCGGACGCGGCGTGGGCTTCACCGGTGGTCACTTTCACGAGAATTGGGGGCACGATGACTTCCGCAAGGCCGCGCTCAATGCCATGCTCTGGATTTGCAAAATGGAGGTTCCTGAAAACGGCGTGGAGTCCGAGGTGACGGAAGACGACTTGAAAGCCAATCTGGACAAAAAATAAGCGATGATCGTCCGCGCTCCTGCGAAAATCAACCTCTCCCTGCGCGTTCTCGGCAAGCGGGACGACGGCTTCCACGCCCTCGAAACCCTCGTCCTCCCCCTCCCCGACCTCGCAGACACGCTCCACTTTGAAAAAGCGGCGGAGTTCTCGCTCCAGTGCGAGCAAGAGGGCGTACCGACGGACGAAAGCAATCTCGTCTCACGCGCGCTCCGGCTCTTTGAAAAAAACACCGGGCTTCACTGCCCGTGGCGGATTCAGTTGGAAAAAAAGATCCCGCACGGAGCTGGTCTCGGCGGAGGCAGCAGTGACGCCGCCAGCACTTTTCTCGCCCTCAACGAGCTCCACGAGACCCACCTGTCCCTCGAGACCTTGGCCACCTGGGCGGCGGAACTGGGCTCCGACATCCCCCTCTTCCTTTACGAAAGCGTCTGTCGTTGCACGGGTCGCGGCGAAATCATCGAGCCCGTCGATCTCACCTGGCCCCACCCCCTTCTCCTCGTCAAGCCGGCCTTCGATATCCCCACACCCTGGGCCTACCAACAGTGGCGGGAGTCGCGGGAACTCCCCGGCATTTCCTACGCGCCACAGGACGTCGACGGCCTGAGCTTGGAAAACGACCTCGAAC
>JBNNED010000095.1:0-6582 GCA_050285825.1 Verrucomicrobiales bacterium
ACGACGCTCTTCCGATCTGTGCGTGGTGTGTTTGACGAGGTATTTGCCGCGTTGTTGCAGGGGCGTTTTGGAGAACCAGCAGACCATGGCCTCGATGTCTTGTTCGACTTTTGGCTGGTTGTTGGGCTTGGCGATGAGGTCACCCCGCGAGATGTCGATCTCGTCTTGCAAGGTCAGAGTGACGGACTGCGGGGCGTAGGCCTCGCTCAGGTCGCCGTCGGCGGTGTGGATGCTTTTGACCTTGGTTTCAAAGCCGGAAGGCAGGACCACGACGTCGTCTCCGGGCTTGAAAACGCCACCGGCGATGCGACCGGCAAAGCCGCGGAAGTCGTGCCATTGGTCACTCTGCGGGCGCGTGACCCACTGCACGGGGAAGCGGGCATCGACGTGGTTTTCCTCGCCGCCGATGTAGACGTTTTCGAGGTGGTAAAGGAAGGTCGGGCCCTGATACCAGTCCATGTTCGCGGACTTATCAACGACGTTGTCGCCATTGAGGGCGGAGATCGGAATCGGTTGGATGTCAACGATATGGCGCAGACGCGAGGCGAAGGACTCGTATTCATCGACGATTTCCTGGTAGCGCTCCTCGGAGTAGTCCACGAGGTCCATTTTGTTCACGGCGAGGATGACGTGCTGGATGCGCAGGAGGTCGGCGATGAAGGAATGGCGCTTCGTTTGCTCGATCACGCCTTTGCGGGCATCGACGAGGATGATGGCGAGGTTGGCGGTGGAGGCGCCGGTGACCATATTGCGCGTGTATTGCACGTGGCCCGGGGTGTCCGCGATGATGAATTTTCGTTTCGGCGTGGCAAAATAGCGGTAGGCGACGTCGATCGTGATCCCCTGCTCGCGCTCGGCGCGCAAACCGTCGGTGAGAAGAGCGAGGTTGACGTTCTCGTCCCCTTTTTTGCGGGAAGATTCCTCGATGGCTTCCAGTTGGTCTTCGAAAATCGATTTCGAATCGTAAAGCAGACGTCCGATGAGAGTCGATTTTCCGTCGTCAACGGAACCAGCGGTGGTAAAGCGTAGCAAGTCCATGGTGAAAGTTTTAAGTGGAGCAGTTTTAAGTTTTAAGTTTGTTGATCAAGCCCTGTAGCATCGCGCTGAGTTCCTTGCATTCACGAAGAGACAGCTGGCATTCGGCCGGATCAATGAGGCTAAGTTTTTGACAAAGATAGAGTTGGGTTCTGAGTTCGGCGGCAGATCCTTTGGCAATATGGAGAAACCGGCAGAAATCTTTCGGAGAGTCTCTTTCGGCACCCTCGGCAATATTTAGGAAATCGAGAGAGAAGAGCGGATCATTTGATCGCGGTAAGCAAAGTCGCGCGAGTTTTTCATCAGTTCGTGAACTTTAGCAGCGAGCTGACAGGCGCGCTGCCATACCGCAAGATCCTCGAATGATTGATAACTCACTCTATCGCGACTTAATACTTAACACTTCCTCTCTTAACACTTCTTTAAAAGTATCCCTCCTTCTTCCGGTCTTCCATCGCGGTTTCGGAGCGTTTGTCGTCGGCGCGGTTGCCGCGTTCGGTTTGGCGGGCGGCGGCGACTTCCTCGATGATCTTATCAATGGTGTCGGCCTCGGACTCTACAGCCCCCGTGATCGTGGCGTCGCCCATGGTACGGAAGCGGATTTTCTTCACTTCCACGGTTTCGCCCTCGCGCGGCTGCACGAAGCGGGAGACCGCGAGGATGGTGCCATTGCGCGTAATGCACTCACGCTCATGGGCATAGTAGAGGCTCGGCAGGACGATCCCCTCGCGCTTCATATACATCCAGATGTCCATCTCGGTGAAGTTCGAGAGCGGGAAAACGCGGAAGTGCTCGCCATGGTGCTTGCGACCGTTGAAGAGATTCCAGAGCTCGGGGCGCTGGTTTTTGGGGTCCCATTGGCCGAAATCATCGCGGTGTGAGAAGAAGCGTTCTTTCGCGCGGGCTTTTTCCTCGTCGCGGCGACCGCCACCTAGAGCGGCGTCGAATTGATGCTCCTCGATGGTGTCGAGCAGGGTCACGATCTGCAACTTGTTACGCGAGGCGTCCGGGCCTTTTTCTTCCGCCACGCGGCCTTTATCGATCGATTCCTGGACGGAGCCCACGACGAGGCGTGCCCCGAGTTTTTCCACGAATTCATCGCGGTAAGTCATCGTTTCGTCAAAGTTGTGGCCGGTATCGACGTGGACGAGGGGGAAGGGCAGGCGCGCCGGGTGAAAGGCCTTGTAGGCGAGGTGCGCCATGACAATAGAGTCCTTTCCGCCGGAGAAAAGCAGAGCCGGGTTCTCGAACTGGGCGGCCGTCTCCCGCAGGACGTAGATGGCCTCCGCTTCGAGCTGGTCAAGGTGGCTGAGTTGGTAATCAGGCATAATTTTTTCAGTCGATTCAGATGATTTCGCGTTCGATGCGTTTGCGCAGCGATTCGATGAGGATGAAGGTGTTGTCTTCGACGGAGTTCTCTTCGGTGTCGAGGACGAGATCGGGATGCTCAGGCTCGTCAAAGCCGCTGTCCTTCCCCGTAAAGGATGTCACTTGGTCTTTCGCGGCCTTGGCGTAAAGGCCTTTCGGGTCGCGCTCGGCACAGGCTTCGTAGCTCGCCTTGACGTAAACCTCAAAAAAGTCGTCTCCGCAAATGTCGCGCGCCCGATCGCGAAACTCCTTGCGCGGGGTGATCACCGAAACGAAGGTGATGATCCCCTGGCTGGCGAAAATCTTGGCGAGTTCGGCCGTGCGGCGGACATTTTCGCGGCGGTCTTCATCGCTAAAACCAAGGTTTTTGTTGAGTCCACTGCGGAGGTTGTCGCCATCGAGAATAACCGTCATGCGCCCCTCCTGGTGCAGCACGCGCTCGGCGGCATTCGCAATGGTCGATTTCCCCGAACCCGACAAGCCATACATCCAGCAGACCATCCCGCGTTGATCGAGCAGCGACTCCTTCTCTTCCCGCTTTAAAAATCGGCCGAATTCCGGGTGAATGTTCTCTGTGCTCATGCGACTCCTCCTTCTCGATTGCGTTTGGAAAATGTGCCCAGCGGGATCGCCGTCCAGGCCCGTTCATGAAGATAGTAAACCACGAATTTGGCGAAAAACTCGATTCCTCCCACTTTCAGAGCCGGCTCGATGTCACCAAAAATAAAATAGGCGATGACAATCGTGGTCGTCGTGGCAATGACCCGCCAACTCACGGCTTTGAGCAGGGATCTGATATTGGATTCGCGGGACATGAGGTCGGGTATGGGGCTGATCCGGCGAGCCACGCGCTCTTCGGAGCGGCTGATCCAAACTAAGATGATCTTTTAAGTTTGGTTAAAGCCGCAGCCCTCCTGTCCTGTTTTCACGCCTTTGAAAAGAAAAAAATGCCCGTAATCAGCGCTTTTTTCAACTTTTTACCCCTTTTCTTTCTGAATTTCTGAGTTTTTTGTGTTCGCGATTCCGCTTTAAGGTGAGTGGTCTAGTCTTATTAAAAGCAAGGGTCAGCGACCTCACTTCTTCAACGGGTAATCCCTGAGACCCATCATCTGTGGGATGATGTGGCTGATGAAGTAGCTGATACTCTTGGCGTAGCGTTTCCAGAGCCGCTTCGGGTCCATGCAGACGCGGAAGAGCCACTCGAAGCCTGAACGCTGGATCCAGCGCGGTGCTTGTTTGACCTTGCCCGAATGGAAGTCGAAAGCCGCTCCAACCCCCAGCATGACGAGTCCGTGGTCCCAGTCTTTCGTTAAATGGGGATATTTTGCGAGGAAAGCGTGCATGAATTTCTCCTGCTTCGGCGTGCTCAGCCCGACCCAGAAAAAATGCGGCTTTTTTTCCTGCAAGTCGTCGTGCAGCGCCTGCTCCTCCTCTTCGCTGAGCGGTCGGAAGGGCGGACACATCGTCCCGCAGACTTCCAAACCCGGAAAGCGCGTCGCCAGCTTCTCCTTCAGCTCATCGGCCACCCCCGGGGCGCCGCCGAAAAAATACTGCCGATGTCCCGTCCGGGCCGATTTCGCGACCGTTTGCAACATAAGATCCGGTCCGTAAACCCGATCCATGTGGGAAAAGCCATTCCAGCGCCCCAGCCACACCATCGGCATGCCGTCGGGAGTCGAAAGATACGAGCGGTTGTGGATTTTTTTCAGCTCCTCATCGAACTGCGATTCCACCACCCCGTGAACCCCCGTAATCGTGACAAATCCCTGAAAACCAGCCTGATCCGCAGCCGAAAAAAGCGCCTCGTCAGCCAGCTCAAGATTTAAGGGACTGATCCCCACCCCGAGCGCATTGGAACGATTTTCCATGAGAAATTGCTCAAGCGAAGACTTACTGCACCACGCTCTCGCCCAGCTTGCGGCGCTCGTATTGCTCTTTAATCCAGTGGTAGGTCGTTTCCATGCCGGTGCGGAGGTCGATTTCCGGCTCCCAGCCGAGCACACGCTTGATTTCCGTGTTGTCGGAATTGCGTCCGCGCACGCCCTGGGGCGCGTTGAGATTGTAGTGTCGCTTGACTTCCACCCCCGCGATCTCCTCGACGATGCTGAGCAATTGATTAATCGTGACCAGCTCGCTCCGTCCGAGGTTGAGCGGGTCGGTGTGGGCGGAAGCCATGAGCTTGTCGATGCCCGTCACGCAGTCGTCAATATACATGAAGGAACGCGTCTGCTCGCCGTCGCCCCAAATTTCCATGTTGAGGTCGCCCTTGTCGATGCACTCGATGACTTTGCGACACATCGCCGCCGGGGCTTTTTCACGTCCACCGTCCCAGGTGCCGTAGGGGCCATAGACGTTGTGGAAGCGGTAGACTTTGGAGATGAAACCGAAATCTTCCTCGAAGTTCTTGCAAAGGCGTTCCGAGAAAAGTTTTTCCCAGCCGTAGCCGTTTTCCGGCATGGCGGGGTAGGCGTCGCTTTCCTTGAGCGCGGTGACGTTCGTCTCTTTCTGCCGGTAATCCGGGTAAATGCAGGCGCTCGACGAGTAGAAATATTTACTCACGCCGAAGTGCTTCGCCGCTTCAAGCATGTGGGTATTGATGAGCACCGAGAGCATGCAGAGGCTCTTGTTGTTCTCGATGAAACCCATCCCGCCCATGTTGCAGGCCAGACAGTAAACTTCATCGCAACCTTCCGTCAGCTTGAAGGCGTTGTCCCGCAAGCCCATATCAGCGACGTGATTTTCCGCCCCTTCGTGGAGCTGATACCATTCGTTGAGGGGCTTGATATCGGCCACGACAACTTCGTGGCCACGATCTAACAAAATTTTCGCCCAGTGACCACCGATGAAGCCGCCACCACCTGCTACCAAGATTCGTTTACTCATAATGCGGAAGTTTTATAGTCATCCTCTCGATTCCTCCAGAAATCGCGGACAGTATAGAAAAGAAACAAGGTGTTGTGTACGAAGTAACGCTTCCACAAGCGCCTCGGTTCCATCGCCAAGCGAAAAAGCCATTCGAGACCTAAGCTTTGCAGTGCCTTTGGGGCCTGCTTAACCTCTCCGGCATGGAAAGCGAAAGCCGCCCCGATGCCGAAATACACACCGGCTGGTAAGTCATCGAGATGTTTTGCGATCCATTTTTCCTGTTTGGGACAGCCCAAGCCAACCCAAATCAAATTCGCGCCAGATTCCTTGATTTTGCGACAAATTTTGTCGAACTCGTCTTCCGGCCACTCACCAAACGGCGGTGAATAGACACCGGCGATCTGGGCCGATGGAAAATTTTGTGAAAAATACCGCTCCAATTTATCAAGGGTGCTCTGAGCGCCACCAAGAAAGAAACTCTTAGCCTCGGAATGCTGCGCCTTGATAACCTCCAGCATGAGGTCAGGGCCATAAACTCTATCGTTGAGTTTTTCTGCCTCTGAAAGCTGGTGGTTGAGACTCCATACGAGCGGCATTCCATCCGGAACGATCAAGTCAAAGCGCGCCATCGCTTTCCCGAACTCTTCATCACTCCGCGCCAAGGCGGCAACATGCGTGTTCGCCGCCTCAACGGCGTAGGCCCGGTCACCCAAAGACATCCGCTCATGAATCCAAGCGGTTGCACCGGAGTAATCCGTACAGGCCAAGCGCAAGCCGATGACATCCAGTTGCTTCATCTTCTGAATTTCACTCTTTGGTGAAACTGACCTCATGTCCATGCTCCTTAAGCAGAGCGTGTTGTCGTGCTTGGTCAAGGTCATGTGCTACCATCTCGGCACACATTTCTTCGACAGAAATGCGAGGCTCCCATTTCAAGTTCTCTCTGGCCAAACTCGGGTCGCCAAGCAGAGTTTCCACTTCCGCCGGCCGGAAGTAACGAGGGTCCACGCTCACAATGACCTGACCCACCTTGACATGAGGTGCACGCTGTGTGTCCACAGCTGTCACGGTCGCGACTTCATCCACTCCCTTACCGCTGAATTCCAACTCGATACCAGCCTCTCGTGCGGACATTTCTACAAAAGAACGCACGGAAATCTGCTTTCCGGTAGCAATCACATAGTCGCAAGGCTCATCCTGTTGCAGCATCATCCATTGCATCCGGACGTAATCTTTGGCATGCCCCCAGTCGCGCAGAGCGTCCATATTGCCAAGGAATAGACAGTCTTCCAAGCCCATGGCAATGTTGGCCAA
>JBNNED010000096.1:0-2544 GCA_050285825.1 Verrucomicrobiales bacterium
CGCACATTGCCCGGCCAGGGATAAGCCAGGAGACGATTCATCGCGCCGTCGCTCAAGGGCTTGAGATCGCGACCGTTTTCGGTCGCAAATTCCTTCAAAAAAGCGTTCGCCAGCAGCACGATGTCCTCGCGGCGCTCGCGCAGGGGCGGCATCGAGACCGCGAGCACGTTGAGTCGGTAAAACAAATCCTCGCGGAACTCCCCTTCGCGCACGAGCTCGCCGAGGTCTTTATTCGTCGCCGCAATGACCCGCACATCGACCTTGATCGGCGCGTTCGAGCCCACCCGCTCGATCGTCCGCTCGGAGAGAGCCCGCAGGAGCTTGACCTGCGTCGCGGCGTCGATTTCTCCGATTTCATCCAAAAACAACGTTCCGCCATCGGCTTGCTCAAAACGCCCGACCCGTCGCTGAGCCGCTCCCGTGAAGGCTCCTTTTTCGTGCCCGAACAACTCGCTTTCAAGAAGTTGCGAGGAAAGAGCCGCGCAGTTCACGGCCACGAATTTCTCGCGCGGCCGCCCCGACAAATCATGAATGGCGTGCGCCACGACCTCCTTACCCGTTCCCGACTCCCCCTGGATCAACACCGTGGCCTTCGTCGGCGCGATTTGCTCAATCTGCGCCATGATCCGCTCCAGAGGAGCCGATTTCCCGATGAGGCGATCCAAGCCTGTCAATCGCCGACCGCTCTTCTCTTTCAGCTCCTGGTTTTCAACGACCAACTTCCGATTCTCCACCTCCAAACTCCGCGTCCGCAAGGCCCGTTTCAGCATCAGCTCGACCTCGTCCAGATTGAGTGGTTTGGTCACAAAATGCCAGGCCCCGCGCTTCATCGCCTCCACCGCCGTATCGACCGAACCATAGGCCGTCATCATGATCGCCACCGGCGGTTTCGGCTGCGCCAAAGCCTCGTCCAGCACCTCCATGCCAGAGTCGCCTCCGAGCCGCAGATCCGTCAGCAGCAGCTCGATCTGCTCCGACTTCATCACCTGCCGCGCTTCCGCCAAATCCGCCGCCACGTAACACTCAAACTCCTCGTCCAGGGCCATCCGCAGCGCATCCCGCGTGGAGCGTTCGTCATCGACTATCAATAAAGTATGCATGATTTTTACGCGTAAAAGTTCAGTTAAATCTCGATGGCGTCCTGCCCTTCGAGCAAGCGCACCTGCTTGTCCCCTCGCGGAAAGAAGAGCGAGACCGTGGTCCCCCGCCCCTCCTCACTCTCCACCTCGATCTCGCCGCCGTGCTCCCGCACAATGCGTCGCACAATGAGCAAACCCAGCCCCGTCCCCGCGCTCTTTTTCGTGGTCTGAAAGGGCTCGAACAAGGTGCCCATGACCTCCGGAGAAATCCCCGTGCCGTTGTCCCGAATCGAGAGAACGACCTCGTAATCCGTGAAGCGCGTACGACACTCGATGCGCCCCTCGTCCCCCGAAGCGAGGGCCTGGTAGGCATTGCGCAGCAAATTATAAACGGCCTGCTTGATCTGCCCCTCGTCGAGTTCCAGCGCGGGCAGGCGCTTCGCCAGTTCCAATGCGACCCGCACGCCGCGACTTTCGAGTTCCGGTTCGAGAATCAACAAGGCTTCGTGCAGGAGCCGGTGCAGATCAACCGTCGTCCGCTCCGGCACGGTGGGGCGGATGGCTTGCAAAAACTGCTTCAAAATGGCGTCGAGGCGACTGATTTCCCCCTTGGCGGTCTCCAAATGCCCCGACAGGACGTCGCGATCCCCCTTCGGGAGATGACGCAACTTCCTCTCCATGAGTTGCAAATGAAGCGAGAGCGAGTTGAGCGGATTCCCGATCTCGTGCGCCACGCCCGCCGCGAGCATCGTCAGGGCGTTGAGTTTTTCACTCTCCAGCGCCTCCTCGGCCTCTTCCCGCGAGCGCGTGACGTCCCGCACCAGCATGACAAAGCCCATATCCTCCTCCCCCTCCTCGCTGATCGGCGAGAGGTAGAAGTTGAGAAAGCGCTGCTCGGGATAAAAGACCTCCAAATCGCGGCTCACCGACTTCCGACCGCCCGCCATGAGCGCTTCCCAATCCATCCCCCGCACGACAGCCGGCAGGCGACGACCCTGCGCCAGCTCCGGGCTCGTCCCGAACAGGCGGCAACCCGCCCCGTTGATGAAACTGATTTCCCCGTCCTCATCCAGCAGCAAAACCCCCTCGCGCAGGGACTCGAAAACTTTTTTGAAAAAGCCCTTCTCGCGCGCCAGTCGCGACAGCAAATTCTGCACCTCTCCCGGCTCGATCTGATCAAGCCGGCTCAGCACTTTTTCCAGAACTGCGGATTTCATCTCTTGCTCTCCATGGGCTTCGAGGCTTCACTGCCAGTATGAGCGAAGCCTCCCTCATCCTGACAACCTTCCCTGACGAAGAGACGGCGCGACAGATTGGCACGCTTCTTCTCAAAAAGCAACTCATCGCCTGCCTCACCCTCCTCCCTCCCGCCCGCTCGCTCTACGTCTGGGACGGCGAGATTCAGGACGACTCCGAAATTCCCGCCTTTTTGAAGACGCAGCCCGACCGCCTCGCCGCGCTCGAA
>JBNNED010000097.1:0-25096 GCA_050285825.1 Verrucomicrobiales bacterium
AATACCTCATCCTCGGCTGCAAGGCCCGCGCGGCTCTGCGCGGCTCCTACATGGCCAGCCTAGAAGACATTGAAGCCGTCGCCCAGGCCGTCCTCGCCCACCGCGTCCTCACCAACTTCGCCGCCGAATCCCAAGGCATGACCTCCAAAAAAATCGTCGCCCGCCTCGTCGAAGAAATGGGAGAGGAAGACTAAGAGACTGTCAGATATCCAGAGACCAGAACCCAGAAACCAGAACCCAGAGCAGGTCAGAATGACGGCAAGTTCTCACAATTATGAACATTTGGAAATTTGGAAACGCTCATGCCGTCTGGCCGTGACACTTTGCAGTGCTCTCAACACAGCACAACCCTACGCCTACGTGACCAAATCCAAAAATCCGTTATCTCCATACCTTCCAACATCGCAGAGGGTGCAGATCGCCCCAGCACCCCGGACTTCCTACGTTTTTTGGGCTACAGCCGAGCATCATGCGCCGAACTCCGCACATAATTACTGATATTCAAAGAAGTGAGCCGAAAACTCAACCAGACTCCTGACTTAGACCTCAATGCAATGATCCGAGAAGCTCACGAACTTTCAAAAATGATTCAAAGTTTTGCAAACCAGCTTACCAAGAATTAACACCGCAGACCCAGCGTTCGCCACTCTGGCCTCTGAACTCTGGTTTCTGGTCTCTTTAAAGAATGAAATACAAATTCCTAGATAGCGAGGTTCTCGCCCGCCTGGGGGCCTTGCCCCTCGAATCCCGGCACTCCATGATCGGGAACGTGGCCGGGCGCCACCGCTCGCCGCACCGTGGTTCCTCGGTCGAATTCGCGGAATACCGCAAATACGTCCCGGGCGACGACACCCGGCGGCTCGACTGGAAGGCTTTCGCGCGCTCGGACCGCTTCTACATCAAGGAATTTGAAGCCGACACCAACCTGCGCGCCTACTTCGTCGTCGATTCCTCCGGTTCCATGGACTTTCACTCGGAAGAGCACCCGACGAAAATCCACTTCGCAAATCAACTCGCCGCCACCCTCGCCTACCTCATCGTCAACCAAGGCGACGCCGCCGGTCTCTCCGTCTGCAACGACCGCCTCCACCTCGACATCCCTCCCTCCCGTCGCCCCGCCCAGCTCCAGCACATCTTCGACTCCCTCGAAATGGTCGAACCGCGCGGAGAAACCGGCATCATTCCCGTCCTCCATCAGATCGCCGAGAAAATCCAGCAACGCGCCCTCGTCATCATTCTCTCCGACCTCTTCACCGACCCCGAAGAGCTCGGCGACGCCCTCCAGCACCTGCGCTTCCGCAAGCACGACATCGCCGTTTTCCACCTTCTCGACCCCCAGGAAGTCTCCTTCCACTTCGAGCGCCCCCACCGCTTCGTCGACCTCGAAGACGGCACCACCATCGTCGCCGAACCCAACCTCATCGTCGATGAATACCACCAGGCACTCAACGACTTCCTCGCCGCCGTCGAAAAAAAATGCCACGACGTCCACGCCGACTACCACCTCCTCCAAACGAACCAAAACTACGAAGAAATCATCTCCAATTTCCTCACGAACCGCCTTCACTGAAGACGGAAATACGAAAAACTAAGTTACGAAATTCTAAATGCCTTCGGACACCAAACAGTTTGATTTGGAAGAACGCACATTTCAGTTTGCCCTGAAAGTGCGGCAAATCGTTGCAAAGCACGATTGGAGCCGTGAACATTGGAAAGACCTCGACCAAATCATCCGCTCCTCAGGGTCAATAGGGGCAAACTACATCGAAGCAAACGACGGCCTCTCGAAACAAGATTTCATCTATCGCATAAAAATCGCCAAAAAAGAAGCCAAAGAGACTCGCTATTGGGCAAGACTTCTTGGAGCCGCCAATCAGGAGCCAGTCACCAGCGAGTTCAGAGCTATTTATCGCGAAGCCGACGAACTCATGCGAATCCTTGCAACCGTCCTCAAAAACTACCAGCGTAACTCTTAAACTTTGATGAGAGAACTTTAGAATTTAGCATCTTATCATTTAGACTTTCGACCACGTGACCTTCCTCAATCCATTCCTCCTCTACGGCCTGCTCGCCGTGAGCATCCCCATCATCATCCACCTGCTCAACAGGCGGCGCTTTCGCACGGTGAAATGGGGAGCGATGCAATTTCTCCTCAAAGCCTCCCAGGAATCCCGCGGCAAAAAACGCCTCAAACACATCATCATCCTCGCCTGCCGCGCCCTCGCCATCGCCGCCCTCATCTTCGCCATCTCCCGCCCGCTCGTCGGCGGACTCCTCGGCTGGGGTGGTGGCAGCCTCGACACCGTCATCATCATCCTCGACCGCTCCGCCAGCATGGAACTCCGTGCGGGCGACGCCCAGGCATCTCTGCGCGAAAGCTCTCTGACCCGGCTCACTGAAGCGGCGGGCGAGATCAAGGCCGGGCAAGTTCTCTTTCTCGACAGCGCCACCGGCGAGATCCAGGACATCCCGGATCTCTCCGCCCTCCCGCTCCTTTCCACCACCGCGCCCACCTCGACCCAGGCCAACATCCCGGCCCTCCTCAACACCGCCATCGATCACCTCGCCGGCGCCCAGGCAGGCCGCAGCGAAATCTGGCTCGCTTCCGACCTGCAGGAAGCCGATTGG
Source organism: Verrucomicrobiales bacterium (assembly GCA_050285825.1). Lineage (GTDB taxonomy): Bacteria > Verrucomicrobiota > Verrucomicrobiia > Verrucomicrobiales > Akkermansiaceae > SW10. The sequence goes on from JBNNED010000097.1 coordinate 2,629, forward strand.
AAAGCCGCCGACAACCAGTGGGAGGCCATCCGCTCCGGCCTCGCCAACCTCCCCAGCCCGCCGAAACTCCGCATCCTCACCGCCTCGCCCTCCGCACAGAGCAACAACCAATCTCTCGAACTCCTCTCCGCCCGACGCAGCGGAGACGAGCTCCTTCTCGACCTCCGCCTCACCCGCCGCCAGGACCAGGGACAGGCCACGCTGCCGCTCACTTACGTCCTCAATGGTGCCCGCTCCGCCGAACGAATCACCATCAGCGGCCAGGATCTTCGCTTTCAAAAACGCCTCCAACTCCCCGCCGAACCCGCCTCCGGCCACGGCTGGATCGCCCTGCCCGCCGACCACAACCCGCAGGATAACGAAGTTTTCTTCGCCTACGGCCCGCCCGAGCCCATCCAGAGCTACCTCGTCACGAGCCAGCCCGGCCCCAGCGCCGAAGCCCTCGCCAAAGCCGCCGCCCCTCCGGATTACGCCCGCCAGGATTGCCAAATCCTCCAGCCCGCCCAAGCCCAGGAGATCGACTGGCAACGCGCCTCCCTCATCATCTGGCAGGCCCCGCTGCCCACGGGCGAGCTCGCGACGCGACTACGCGAATTCATCGCCAAAGGCGGCTCGTTCCTCGCCCTTCCGCCGGGAGCGAGCGAAACCGCTTCCGACGCCTCCTTTCTCGGTCTCTTCTGGGGAGCGCTCCAGAAGTCGCCCGCCGACCAATACTTCATCACCGGCTCCTCCCTGCGCGATGACGGCCCGTGGCAAGACGGCGCCAACGGCACGCCTCTGCCCCTCGACAAACTCCAGGCCATCCAACGACGCGAAATCATCGGCGAAGCGGCCGTTCTCGCCGAGTGGGACGACAACAGCCCCCTTCTTCTTCGCCAGATCGAAGGTCGCGGCAGCGCCATTTTCCTCAACACCCTGCCCGACTACCAATGGTCGAATCTCGAACACACCGCGCTCCACCTCGTCGCCATCCAGCGCCTCCTCGCCCTCGGTAACGAACGCCTCCACGACGACCACCGCGCCCTCGCCGGCACCCCCGCCGCCCACCCCGGCCCCGGAGAAAGCGCGCAACGACTCGACGAAGCTCGCGAAGCCGATCCCGCCAACGCCCCTTACCTCGCTGGCGTTTACCGCTTCGGCGAACGCCTCGTCGCCCTGAACCGACCCGAAAGCGAGTCCTCCCTCGAGCGGCTCGACCGCAGCAAACTCAATCAACTCCTCGACGGCACCGAGCATTCTCTCTTCGAAGAAAACGCCCAAAGCGACTCCTCTCTCGTCCAGGAAATCTGGCGCGCCTTCCTCATCGCCATGATTCTCTTTCTCCTCGCCGAAGCCCTCCTTTGCCTGCAACCTAAAACCGCCAGCCGTGCAGTGGGTAAAATGCCCTCTGGGTACTTCCAGCCCGCTGGCAAACAACCATTAACAAATAACCAATCACCCCATTGATCTCCTTCAACGTCAGCTCCCTCCACTTCCAGGCCAGCCCGCTCGTGCTCGCTCTCGCCATCCTCGGCCTTCTCGCCGGGGCGGCGCTCTGCTTCACCGCCTGGCGCCGCGCGCTCCGACCCAAGCGCACGGGAGCTCTCGAACTCCTCCGCTTCCTCATCATCCTCCTCGTCGCCCTCCTCCTCCTCCGTCCCGAATGGCGCACGACGAGTGACTCCGACCTGCAACCGGAAATCGCCATCCTCTGGGACGACTCCAAATCCATGAGCACCGAGGACGCCCGCGTCCCCGCGCTTTTCTCCCCCGATCAGCTTGTCACCAGCCGCGCCGAGCTCCTCCATCAAATTCTCTCCACCGAGTTCTGGAAACCCTTCGAGGAAAACGACAAAAACCGCGTCCGCCTCACCCCCTTCGCCACCCCTGACGAAAACCTCAGCCCCGAACAAGCCGCCCTCACCGGCACCGACCTCGACACCGCCCTCACCGACGCCCTCGAAGCATCCCAAAATCTCCGCGCCGTCATCCTCCTCTCCGATGGCGACTGGAATCTTGGCTCTTCACCCGTCTCCGCCGCCCAAAAACTCAGCCTCCGCGACATCCCCCTCTACACCCTCCCCCTCGGCAGCGAGCAACGCCTCCCCGACCTCTCGCTCGAATCCGTCACCGCCCCCACCTACGGCATCGTCGGAGAAAACGTGCAAATCCCCTTCACCATCCATTCCTCCCTCCCCCAGGACACCCGCACCATCATCCGCCTCCGCAGCGAAAGCGGCCAGGAACGCAGCAAGCAAATCACCATTCCCGCCAACACGAGCTACCACGACTCCATCCTCTGGCGGATTGAAAAAGAAGGCAGCTCCGAGCTCAACCTCTCCTTCCCCGTCGCCCGCGGCGAACTCCTCTCCACCAATAACAACCAGGAATTCAGCCTCAGCGGTCGGCCCGAATCGATCCGCGCGCTCGTCATCGAAACCCTCCCCCGCTGGGAATACCGTTTCATCCGCAACGCCCTCTCCCGCGACCCCGGCGTCCAGGTCGACTGCCTTCTCCTCCACCCCCAGATCGGCCCGGGAGACGGCCCCGATTACATCGCCAAATTCCCTGAAACACCCGAAGAACTCCAGAAATACGACGTCATCTTCCTCGGCGACATCGGCATCGGACCCGACCAACTCACCGCCGAGCAAACAACCCTTCTCAAAGGTCTTGTCGAGAACCAGGCCAGCGGTATCGTCTTCATCCCCGGCCCCCAAGGCCACACCTTCTCCCTCCTCGGCCACCCCCTCGCCGAGCTCCTCCCCGTCACCCTCGACCCCAAGGAGAAAAACGGACTCACCGAGCTCACTCCATCCCCGCTCGAACTCACCGAGGAAGGCCGTGGCTCGCTGCTCACCATGCTGGGCGACAGCGAAGAGGACAATCCCCTCATCTGGAAATCCCTTCCCGGCTTCTACTGGTCCGCCCCCGTCCTCAAGGCCAAATCCGGCTCCGAAGTCCTCGCCGTCCACGCCAACCGCCGCAACGAAAACGGTCGCATCCCCCTCATCACCACCAGCCGCGCCGGCACCGGCAAAGTCCTCTTCATGGGCATCGACGCTGCCTGGCGCTGGCGCAGAGGCGTGGAAGACCTCTACCACTACCGCTTCTGGGGACAAGTCGCCCGCTGGATGTCCTACCAGCGCAACATGGCAGCCGGACAAAAAATCCGCCTCCACTACACCCCGGAGCGCCCCAAGCCCGGCGACACCCTCACCTTGAATGCCAACGCCTTCGACGCCAACGGCGCGCCTCTCCAGGACGGCGCCCTCCTCCTCAACATCACCCCGCCCGGGGGCACGCCCCAGCGCCTCGAACTCCAAAAAGACAACGCCACCTGGGGTTCCTTCCTCGGCACATTCAAGATCACCAAACCCGGCACCTGGAAACTCGAAGCCCAGAACCCAGACGATCCCGATAGCACCATCAGCGCCACCCTCATCGCCCAGGGCACCGAACTCGAAAAAACCGGTCAACCGGCCCGCCCCGACACCCTCGCCGAGCTCTCCCGCATCACCAAAGCCAAACACCTGACGCCCGCCCAGCTCGAAGACCTCGTCGCCGAAATCAACACCCTTCCCCAGCCCCGCCCGGTCATCGACACCCTCCCCCTCTGGTCGCACTGGCTCACCGCCCTCACCCTCACCCTCCTCCTCTCCCTCTTCTGGATCGGCCGCAAACTCAACGGCACTTTTTAATTCATTCGCCAAACATTCTCATGAAAAAAGGCCTCATCCCGCTTCTCTCCGGCATCTTCCTCTTTTTCTTCTCCTTCTTCATCCTCCCCTTCTTCGCCCTCTGGCCCTTCTTCAAAAACATCGGCTCGGACGAGCGCTTCGAGCTCCCCGGCGTCCACGAAGCGAAGCTGGAAGAAGCAGGCAAATACGTCCTCTGGGAGCATTACGACGGCCTCCACGAGAACGTCAGTTTCCAACACGACGAGCCCCTGCCCGCTGACTGGCACTTCGAAGTCCTCGACGCCTCCGGAGAGGTTCTCGCCCTGACCGAAGACCGCAGCACCAGCAGCAGCGTCAACGAGCGCGTCACCAAACGCTCGCTCGCCACCTTCGAAATCGCCGAACCCACCACCGTGCGCATCCAAGTCGTCTCCGATGACTCCCCCCGTTTGTTTTCTCTGAAAAAATCGATCTTCGACGGCTTCGTCAAAAACTTCCTCGGCGTCGTCATCTCAATCATCCTCCTCAGTCTCCTCAGCCTCATCCTCGCCATCTACGGCCTCGTCAAACTCACCCAAAGCCCCAAATCCCCTCCAATTCCTAATTCCTAATTCCGCATTCCCACCTCCATCATCCTCGCCCCGACCATTGCCAACCTCCGTCTTGTCGGCCTCGGCCTCGGCTTCGCAGAAGTCCGGGTTGCCGCCGCCGCCCGGGCCGATCATGCCGATGACTTCCTGGAATGGATCGCCGATGGAAAGCACGGAGAAATGGCCTGGCTCGAAAAAAACCCGGAGCGCCGCTGTGATCCCCGCGAGGTCCTCCCCGGCTGCCGCAGCGTCATCACCCTCGGCCTCAACTACTTCCCCGGCTACGCCCACCCGAACCCGGCCTACCGCATCGCCCGCTATTCCTGGAATGAGGACTACCACGATCTCATCGGCGACAAACTTAAGGATCTCGATCTCGCCCTCCAGGACATGGGCGGCCAACAACGCTACTACGTCGACACCGGCCCCGTCCTCGAACGCGATTTCGCCAGCGCCTCCGGCCTCGGCTGGAATGGCAAATCCTGCGTGCAGATTCACCGCAAGCTCGGCCCCTGGCTCTTCCTCGCGGAAGTCCTCACCACCCTCGAGTTCCCACCCGACCAAGCCTCCCGCGATTACTGCGGAAAGTGCACCGCCTGCCTCGACGCCTGCCCGACCCAGGCCATCACCGCCCCCCACCAGCTCGACGCCCGCCGCTGCATTTCCTACCTCACCATCGAAAATCACGGTCCCATCCCCGAGGAATTCCGCCGCGCCATTGGCGACCACCTTTACGGCTGCGACGACTGCCTCGCGGTCTGCCCCTGGAACCGTTTCGCCCAAAAATCGCGCCAATCCCAGTTCCACGCCCGCACGGAAATCTTCGCCCATTCCCTCACCGACTTTCTCGCGCTCAATGACGAGGCCTTCCGTCGCCTCTTTAAAAAATCCCCCATCAAACGCCTCAAACTCCCCCGCTTCCTCCGCAACGTCTGCGTCGTCCTCGGCAACACCGGCACTCCGGATGACCTCCCCTCCCTCGAAAAAGCCGCCCAGCACCCCGATCCCCTCATCGCCGAACACGCCAGCTGGGCCATCGCCGAAATCAAGCGCCGCCACGCAAAAATCGCGCCTTTATAAATCAGCTCTCATTTTCTCATCGAAGAATTGATGGGAATGCCGCCGTTTCGCGTTATATTGAATGTGAATCATTCCGCCAATGCCATGAACCCGACCACTTATCAAGACAAACGCAGCCCGGTGAAGCTCATCCTCATCGTAGCTCTCATCCTCCTCCTCGTCGCCATCAGCGCCGGAGCCGCCTACTGGTGGTGGAGCAACCGCCCCATCGAGCCCACCGTGCTCAGCGCCGCCGAACTCGCGCAAGTCGAAGAAAAAATCGAAGCCGCGCAAGCCACTCCCGAAAGCCCCGCTTACGAACCTGGCCAAAAAACCATCGTCCTAACGGAACATGAACTCAACGGCCTGCTCAACCACAACACCCAGCTGGGCGACCAAGTCAAAATCGAGCTCGCTGAAGACGCCGTCCACGCCCGCATCCGCGCCGATCTCGATCCCGAAATCCCCGTCGTCGGTGGACGCACCCTGAAGGCCAAAGCGCGCTTCATCGTCAAAACGGAAACCGGCCAACCCGCCATCATCCTCGACGACCTCACCGTCTGGGGCATTTCCCTGCCCAACGACTGGCTCGCCAACCTCAAAGGCCAGAACCTTCTCGCCACTGTCAGCGGAGAAAGTGCCGAAAACGGCTTCGCCCGCGGCATCAAAGAAATCGCCATCCACCAAGGCGAAATCCGCATCGAGCTGAACGAGTAAGGCTGGAAGCTACTCATAGTATCAACTCATCATACTTCTAAATATGGACCGAAACTTGCTCTCAGGATTTTGCGTGCTATTCCCTTGATCGCGGGTATCGCTCTATTCTCCAGTAGCATTTCTGGTCTTCTTCAGGCTCAAGAGGCAGCTGAAAATTATCGGGCTAAGGTAGGTCCAGTTCTGGAGCAATACGTTTTGGGAAAGCAATCAAAACACTATTACACGTCCGAGCAACCCAAGCCAATGACGCTTGATGATCAGATCGAGCTTATCCATGAACTACAAAAGCTGAATTTCGATATGGATCGGCAAGAGTCGCCCTCATCGCTAAGATATCAACTTTTCGGTAGTGTTGCTCTATTGGTTGCAGGCCAATGGCTTATCGTTGATAGAAGCAAGACAAAGTTACGAAAGCCAGTGACTCAACAAGGCGATACAAACCAAGCCACTACTCGCCGCGAATCGGAGATTTCAGATAACTATAACCGCTAACTCCATGTCAAAAGCACGCTTCCAGTAGCAGTAGGCGGCCTGAGACACTGGTATAAAAAAAAGGACGGCTCATCACGAGTCGTCCTTTTTAATCGTTCAAAATGCGAGGCTCAGGCCTCTTCCGCTTGAAACTCGCTCAAGTCCCAGCTGCTGCGACCCAGCCCGGCGGCCAGTTCCGCGAACTCCTTGATTTCCGCTTCCGAGAAGAGCAAACCACCGGCGGCGTCCGTGCGTTGACGGAATCCCGCTTCGATCTGACCCGGCAGGAGGCACTTTTCGTTACCATGACCGAGGATGTCGTCGAGCACGGCCTTGACGTTGCCCATTTGACCGGCACCCGCCACGAAATCGCCCGAGGCCCAGGCTTCCGGGTGGATGACCTGGAAGTAAAAGACACAGCTCGTCTTGTCGCCTTCCCGCCCGCGCTGGGTGGGCAAGCTGCCACCGACAAAGGCCCCCACAATCTCGTTGATGAGAGCCATCCCGTAGCCTTTGTGCGCGCCAAATGGCAGCAGCGCGGCCACTTCGTTCGGGTCATCGGTCGGCTGACCATTCGCGTCGACCGCCGCGTTCGGCGGCAGGCTCTTGCCCTCCCGTTTCAGCTGTTGGACGCGACCCATGGCCACGGTCGAGGTCGCCCAGTCGATAACGATCGGGAAACCATTGGCCTCTTGAGTCGGGAAGCCCCAGGAATGCGGGTTCGTGCCCAAAGTCGGGAATTTTCCGCCGAAAGGAACGACCTCCGCCAGCGTCGAGGTGCAGTTGGTGTAAGCGAGATAGCCGCGCTCAGCCGCCTCCATGACGTAGCCGCCGCCCCAGAGGTAGTGGAAGGCGTTATCAACGGCGACTTGGCCCACGCCGTATTCATCCGCGAGCTCGATGCAACGGTCGATCGCGGCCTTCGCCACGGCCTGGCCCAGCTTGCGCTTGGCATCCCAGACCTCGCTGGCCTTGAAGCGATTCGAGACGACCTCGATCTCAGCACCGGGCACACAGCCGCCGGTCTCCGAGCCAAAAAGATGATCCAAGTGCAGAGCCTTCAGCGCGTTATGCGTGCGGATACCATGTCGCGTCGCCCCCGCACAGACCTCCACGGCGGCCCGCGCCTCCTCTGCGGAATATCCCCGGCTCTCATAAGCCGCCTGCACTAGCTCATCATGCTTCTCTCTCGGAACGATAAAAAACTCACTCATTTGTCATACCGGCGATCACCGCCAGCGCCATCTTGTCCGGCGACCCAACGGAAATCAAGCCTTGAGCATCACAAGAGAAGCCACCCGCGCCGGGAAGCGACAAATCACTCATGATCGCGTGTGAAAAACCCTTCCTCATCCAAGCGCATTCCGGCCAAAAACAACTCTCCCGAGAGCGCCGGTCCCCGCAGGCGTAGTCCGCCCTCCTCTTCTTCGTAGGAAAAGCCCGGGAGCAAGCGCGCGAGCGCTCCCTCTTTCCATCCCGGTTGGAAAATCATCGTCGTCGTCTCATAATCCGGATGCGGCAGACTGAAGGACAGCACCCGCCCGTCGCGCACCAAACCGCCGAATAGCCCCTCGCTCCCGCCGGGGAAATCTTCCGCAAAGAAATGCACCTGCGCGCCGAGACCCGAGAGTTTACCGGCCAGGTTCTCGCGCCCCTGAACCCGATGCAGGATGACGCGATCCGCCGAGAAACGTTCGGTTTCCGCGAGAATTTCGGCAACTGAAGCCCCGGCCTCGACAAAACTCACCCGCGCTCCGATCATTTCCGGCCAGAGGGTGCCGAGAATTTCCTCGAGCTCGTCCCCGCCGCCGCGCTCGATGAGGAGGCGGTTTTCCCAACAGGCCACGTTCACCTGCGCCAGCTGCAAAGCGTTCGCCGTCAAGGACTCGTCCCCGCCCTTGGCCGTGGCCTCCCTCGTCCGCTGAAGCAAGGTCTCCCGTGAAAGCGCACTCAACTCACGCCGCAGGCGGCCCACTGGCATCTCGCGTCCCCTCACCGCGTCTCCGAAGGCGACAGTCACTCCGTAGCGGAGTTTGCGCGGCCATTTTTTCAAAAAACGGTTCCCGATAAAACTCCACATCGAACCCCACAGACCATCGAGGTATGCCGGGACGACCACGGCCTCGGCTCGCCGCGCCATCAATTCATAGCCTCGTTTCAGCTCGGACATCGCGCCGGTGCGGCTCAGTTGCCCTTCCGGAAACAGGCAGACCACCGCCCCCGCCTCCAGGGCTTCCGCGACAATAGCCACCGCTTCCTTGGCCCGCTTGGGGGAAATCGGCACCGTGCGAAAGAGCCGCGCGCCGCGACCCAGCCATTTGCGCTCAAAACAGTCGTCGATCATCACGAAACGGATCTCGCGCGGGCAAGCCGCCTGCAACAAAAGGGCATCGAGATAGCTCAGATGATTCGGCAGCAGCAGCACCCCGCCCACACGCGGCAGCCGTTCCTCGCCCAACACGCGCACGCGGTAAACCAGACGCAACACGCCGAGAACGAGGAGTCGCACGAAATCCCGGGGCAGCAAACGCGCCACATAAACCGTCGCAGCGGCACAAATCACGCCCAGAAAAAGCAACTGTCCCCAGACCGGCACCCCGAGAAATTCCATGGCAAACTGCAAAGCGACCGCCAGCACGCCCGCGCCGTTGTTCAGGAGATTCGAGGCCGAAATGACCTTTCCACGCTCGTCGTCGGGGGCTTCGTCCTGCAAAAAAGCGTTTAGCGGGACGAAGAAAAAGGCGGCCCCCACGCCCGTGAAGGCCAGGGCCAGCTTGAACCAGCCTTCCCAGGGCAGGAGCGCGACCATGGCGAAGTTCCCCAGCGCCAGCATCGCCCCGCCCAGCACGATGAGCCCCAGTTCGTTGCGCTTGCGACAGATCAAGCTCGCCACGAGGCTTCCGCCCGCGATGCCCACCACGGCCATCGCCCACAACAAGGCATTTCCCGTCCCAAAACCCTCGCTCGTGCCGTAGCGCTCCGTCGCGAGCTGGATGACAACGAGATTCAGCATCCCGCCAAAACCCCAGAAGAAGGCCACGCCCCAGGCCGAGAGTCGTAAAGACCTCTCCCGCAACAAACTCCGCACATCACGAAAATGCCCAAAAGCCACCTTCGGCCCGTAAGGTTCCGGCTGCCGGGCCGGCGTCCGCATCATGGCGTGCGCGAGGAAGAGAGAAAAAATCCCGCCCATCCAGATCCAGAAAACGGGCGTCAGCGCGGCCGCCCATTCGTTTTTCCCTGCCGCAAGACCCCAGGAATCATACCAGATGCCCCCGACGATCTGGCCGCCGAGAATGGCGAGGATGACCGTTCCTTCCATCACGCCGTTGGCAAAACCAAGCCGCCGCGAGCCCACGAGTTCTTTCACCACCCCCATTTTCGAGGGACTCAGCAAGGCCGACTGCACGGCAAGGAGAAAGTAAGCGAAGACCGCGACCCACAAGCCGAGCAGAGCCGAGCCCCGCAGCCCCATCCATAAACCCCACACCATCAAGGCCAGGACCGTGAATTGGAACCAGGCCGACCAGACAATGATGCGGTTCTTGGGAAAGCGATCCGCCAGCCAGCCAGCCGTCGGAGCCAAAATAATGAAGGGCAAGACGAGCAAGAGAACGAGGACGTGCTGAATCCCCTGAAAAGCCTGCCCCGCCGCCGCCAAGCCGACCCCGAAGGGAATGAGCACGAATTTGGCGACGTTGTCATTGAAGGCATTCAGGGTCTGCATCCCCGTCAGACTCCAGAACGATCCCCAGTGGCGGCGCGACGGCTCGAAATCAAGTTCACTCACGCCCGCATCCAACACCGGATCACCCCCCTCTGCCAATTGAATAAATCAATCCAAGCATCGAGGACGATCAAGTGAGACAGCGGCTGACTCCAACGAGCTCTCCCCCCAAAAACCAAATGATCAAAAAACTCAAAAACCAAAGCAGCCGCTGAAACGAGGTGGAGGTTTTCAATCGCCAAGCCTCCAACACGGCTGACTACCAACCGATCACTTCTGAAAAAACAGCAGCCGCCAGACCGCGCAGCCCAGAGGCAAGCCCAGCACCGGTTAACTAATGACTAACAACCAATGACCAATGACTCACCCAGGTCTCACTTCAGCTCCGCTTCCGATTGGAAGATGAACCGGAGCGACGCGACTTGTTTTTTCCACGATTCCCCCCACCCGAGCCACTGCGACGGCTGCGCCCGCCGCTGCTGCTTTTGTTTCGGGAGCTGGAACTGTTTTGGCGTCGACTACTCTTTTGGACCTTTCCTCCGCGGGCGGCGCGACTGGGCTTCGTCGTCGCGCCACTCGGCTTATTCGGCATTTCACCGGCTTCGACGAGGACGAAATCCGCGTTTTTATTGAGCAAATCGACACTTTTGACGCGCACTTTGATCTGCTGCCCGGCGCGCAACTCGCTGCCTTGACCGTCTTCGTATCGTCCCACCGATTCGTTGACGCGCCAGCGACCGCGGGGCGTGATGTCCTCGCGTTTGACCAGTCCGCGCTGGAGGATGTCCGTGCACTCGATGAAGAGGCCGATGGGGCGGAGCTCCGTGATGATGGCCTCGAAGAGACGCGGTTCTTCCGCACGACTCAGAATGTCGAGCCATTCCAGCATTTTCATGCGGCGGCTTTCGTTTTCCGCGTCCGCGCTCGTGCGCTCCGTGTTGGAAATGGCCTCCGCGATCTGCGCGAGCTCTTCTTTTTTCGGCAGGCGATCCGTCTGGCGCGGCTTGTTCGTCAACAAGGCCTGCAGAGAGCGGTGCGTGATGAGGTCGGCGTAGCGCCGGATCGGACTCGTGAAGTGGCAGTAGTCGTTCTTTGATAAGCCGTAATGCCCCAGCGGCTCGGTCATGTAGGCAGCGCGTTTCAGACTCTTGAGAAGCCCCAGCTTGATGTTGTGCTCTTCGATCGTCCCGCGGGCGGCATCGATGAGGGCCTGGATGTGCTGTTTTTTGCTGAGATCCCCCGGCTCGTAACCGTGAGAGCGCGCCAACTCGGCGAATTCCTGCAAGCGATCGGCGTCCGGATCCTCGTGAACGCGGTAAATATTCGGTCGGTGCGCGTTTTTGAGCGCCCGCGCCACCGCTTCGTTCGCCGCGAGCATAAATTCTTCGACGAGCTGGTGACTTTCGTTATACGGGTCGTTTTTATAACCCGTCGGCACGCCTTTCTCGTTCAAAATAATGCGCACCTCGGGCATGTCGAGATCAAGCGCCCCATTCTCAAAACGCCGCTTGCGCAGCAGCGAAGCGAGCTCCCAGGAGGTCTTCACAAGCTCATCAATCCGTCCGCCCTGCCCCTTTCCTTCCAAAATTTCCTGCGCCTCTTCGTAGGTCAACTTGCGCGGCACGCGGATGACGGCATCGAAAAATTCCGCCTTCGCGATGCGTCCGTTCGGCTCGATGTCCATGAGCGCGCACTTGCTGAGCCGGTCCACGCCGGGCTTCAGCGAGCAAATGCCATTACTCAGCTCCACCGGCAGCATCGGCATGACGCGGTCGACGAGATAGGTCGAGTTCCCCCGCTCCACGGCCTCCTGGTCAATGATCGACCCAGGTTTCACGTAATGCGAGACATCCGCGATGTGCACCGCGAGTCGCCAGCCCTTCGCCGTTTTTTCCACCCAAATGGCGTCGTCGTGGTCTTTGGCGTCCGCCGGGTCGATCGTGATCACGTCCCGATCCCGCCAGTCCTCGCGTCGCTCCAGCTCCACGGGCTCGACCTCTTCCGGCACCGAGCGCGCTGCTTCGAGCACTTCCGGCGGGAATTCCCGCGCCAATCCGTGCTGGTGAATGATCTCCTGCACGTCCACGCCCGCCTCGTCCGGCCAGCCCAGGACGCGCACCACGCGCCCCACCGGGACATCGTTCGGGTGCTCCCATTTCGTCAACTCCACGGCGACCACCTGGCCTTTTTTCGCCTCCGCAATATCCTCGATTTCAATGACATCCGGCAAACGCTCATCGTCCGTGTTCACGACAAAGCTCTTCCCGCGCGGGACGAGAATGCCCGTGGCCTGGCCGGAGCGCCGCTTGAGCACTTTTTCGACCTTTCCCTTGCGCTCCATCTCGACCGGCTTGCCCCGGCTCTGCCGTCCGCCCACCGGCGTCGGTTTTTGCAAACGCACCAGCACCTCGTCGCCATTCAGAGCCGTCCACAAATCTCGCTGTTGGACGAAAAAGCGGTCGGTCTCCTCAAAATCAATCCCAGAAGCCAAATTCTCCTCATTCGTCAAATCCGGCATGAACCAAGCGTGGCCGGAAGGCATGAAGCGCACGCGTCCGACCAGGACATTCTTCCCCCGGGCGGGCGATTTCTCCACGGGAAGCTGGTAGCGTCCACGTTTTCCTTTCACCACCTCGCCTGCCGCCAGCAGCAGCTTCAAAGCCTCGCGCATCTTCGCACGCTCCGCACCGGGCAGACTCAAATTCCGCGCCAACTCACTCTTATTCAAAGGCCTTCCGCCCTCCGCGCCCAGGGCGCTCAAAATCTTTTTCTGCATTCCACTCTGTCCTGCCATATCGCTATCTTCTCACAGCCCGCGCTTCCGACAACCACTGATTTTTTTATTTATTGCCAAAAGCCCCCAAAAAGGCTATTTTGTATGTGCAATGTAATAAGGAACTGTTTGATTTCTCGCAAGCTTCTTCCTCGGACATTGCCAAGTGCCCGGACTTCGGTTAAGGCTCCCTATCATAACCCACTGAATAAAACACACCATGAATACCCAACAAAAAACGGCCCGACGCCAGGGCTTCACTCTCGTGGAGCTCCTCGTCGTCATCGCCATCATTGCCATCCTGGCCTCCCTCGGCTTCACCGGATTCCGTTCCGCGATCGAAGCCGCTAAAAAAGCCAGTGCCAAAAACCACGTCGTCGGCCTTGTCCAAGCCATCGACGCCTACTACGACGACTACAGCCAGCTTCCTAAAGAAGGTACAAGTTACGAGACGAATACTTCATTTATGGGGATTCTCGTCGGGTTAGACAGTTACTCGAGTGACAACCCGAAGAAAACTTCCTTCTTCAACGCGGCCAAAGCCAAAGGCGCAGGAAGTAATTACCGTGACGGGCTACGCCGCACCGCCTCAATCGCCGAACTCTACGACCCTTGGGGCGAGCTCTATCATGTCGAACTAGATGATGATTACGACAATAAAATCGCTAACCCTCTCAGTGGTGGTGACTCAGAGCTATATGGCGTCCGTAGTCTCGCCTACAGCTACGGCCGCGACAAGGCCGAAAACGGCAACGACGACGTCAAATCCTGGGAGCAATAAGCCACCCCGCCGTCACCCACACACCACAACCGACCCCTCACCGGGTCGGTTTTTTTGTTGTTGATGGATCTTTAGGAACGCCAAGCTCCAGCTTGGCTCCTTCGTCTCCACCGAAAAATCCACTACGGCCAACACGGACGAAACGTCTGTGCCACGCTTCTCCCTGAAGGTCCTTCGGCGGATTCAACGCACCAAAAAGCCCCAACAAGACGCCAGCTTCGGGTTTTAGTGAAAGGGAAAAACTCCAAAAAGTCCCAACGGGACGCGCTGTGCGAGCCTGGGGCATCGCCCTGGGTTACGATCGACCGCGAAAAAACGAGCCCTGAAGGGGCGCGCCATTCATCTCCTCCCTCACGCCGCGAACACAAGACACGGACGAGACGTCCATGCCCATTGGCGCTCTCTCGACTCACACGTCCCCGTGTACGCCAGTGGAATCACCGAAGCGCTCGGCTTTGGCTCCGAACTCGTGCAGCATGCGCAGGTAGAGGTTACTCATCGGCACATCCTGCTTGAGATCCGTGTGGCGGCCCGGCGTCAGCACCCCCCCTCCTTTTCCAGCTACGATGACCGGCAGGTTCAGGTGACTGTGGCGATCACCGTCGGCAATCCCGCTCCCGTAAACGATCATCGAGTTATCCAGCAGCGACTTTCCGTTCGCTTCCTTTGTCTCTTTCATCCGTTTCAGGAAGTAGGACAGGCTATCGAGATAAAAGCGGTCGATTCTCGCGATTTTTTCGAGATTTTCCTCTTTCCGCTGGTGGTGAGAGAGGTGGTGGTGCCCCTCCGGCACGCCCAGCTCTTTGAAACTCCGGTTGCTGCCATCGTGCGCGAGAAGAAAGCTGCTCACCCGCGTCGAATCCGTCTGGAAAGCCAGCACCATCATGTCCATCATCAGGCGAATGTGCTCTTCGTAGGACTGCGGCGTGCCATTCGGGGCGTCGACACCGGGTTCGGGCGGAGGTCCGAAAGATTCCGCCATCTCAACGCGGCGTTCGATTTCCCGCACGCCCGTGAGGTATTCGTCGAGTTTCTGCTGGTCGTTGCGACCGAGAATCTGGTGCATCCCCTGAGCTTGGTCGTTGACGAAATCAAGGATCGAGCGCTTCGTCGCGAGTCGGCTCTGCATGTTTTTCGCCCGTTCTTTGGCGTCGCCCACCCCGAAGAGGCGTTCAAAAACAAGACGCGGGTTCGCCTCCGGCGCCATCGGCTGGGTCGCGCTGCGCCACGAGATATTATACTGGTATGCGCAGGAATAACCGGAGTCACAACTCCCCGACTTCCGCACGCCATCGCAGGAAAGCTCGAGTGAAGAAAAACGCGTTTTGCCATCCATGACGCGCGCCGCCATCTGGTCCACGGAGACGCCGAGATTGATGTCGGAACCTGCCGTTTTCTTGGCCCGCACGCCCGTCAGGAACGTCGCGTTCGCCCGCGCGTGGTCACCCGCGCCGTCCTTGCCACCATTGGCATTGGCATGACCGAAGCCGGAAAAAATTTGAAAATCCTCCCGCTGCCCTTCCAGGGCCTTGAAAGACTCACCGAGCTGGTAGTCCTTACCCTCGCCTTGCGGTCGCCAAAGATCGAGATTCACTCCGTTTGGCACGTAGAGATAAGCGAGGCGCAAGGGGTCACCGGCCGCCGTCGTCCCAGCCAGGCGCGCGCCCTGAGCCGCTGCCGCCACCGGCGCAAAAGCCTCCAAAGCAGGCAAACTCAGCATGGCACCCACACCGCGCAGGAAGCCACGGCGTTTCATTGAGGAATTGAGAGTCGATCGGGTCATGCCGTAACTTACGCATTCCCCGTGCAAATCAATCAAAATAACTCAAAAATCGCGTAAGAATCGCTCCTCAGCGCCACCCAAACTCACAACTGCCAGCGTCCTTTGACCTCGGAGGGATAAAACAGGGCGTTCATCTCCCGCACCGCGCGCACCTTCATCACCCCGCCTTGCAAGTCAACGATCTGCGCCGCCCCACCCCGCATGAACGAACCGGTGTTGACGAGGACCCGGCCGTCTTTCTCCCAAATCCCCGCCCGATGAAAATGTCCGAAAACGAGGACTTTCGCCGCAGGCGCGAATTTTTGGAGAAAAGCGAGGCTCTCGCGGGGCATCTCCCGCCACGCCCGCGCGATCTGCACCGGACGGCTCGGCGGCCAGAGCGCCGTCGCAAAAAAATTCAAGGGCACCGGCAAGTCGGGGAGGGGCGTTGGTTTGATGACTTTCGCGATTTCCCGGGCGCGCGCGAGACGCGCCTCCAGTTCGCGGTCGCCTTCGGGAAACTTCGTGATCAAGTCCTTGATTTCCTTCCGGTAATGCCAGATTTCCCGAGAGAAGGGCGAAGCGACATCGTAAACCCCGTCTCCGTGCGTCACGAGAATTTCGCCCAGCTCTCCCAAGCTCACATAACCCGTGCGTTCCCCCGTTTCGGGATCATGATTGCCCGGTAAAAACACGCCTTCAACGCCCAGCTCGTCCAGAAGTCGCCGCAACGCGTCCAGCTCGGCCTTTCCCTCGTCCCGACGGTCCCGCCAGCGTTCCTGCCAAGTATCGCCGTTGAAAATCACCCGCTCGCAGCCCTCGAGGAGCGGCCGTAATCCCCGCCCTTTCTTCACTCGCGTGGCCGGATGCCCGAGGTGCAGATCCGATAAAATCCGCGTCAAACCCGCGCCCGCGCCCTGCTTTTTGTCGATCCCTTCCGAACTCATTAACCACTATTAACCCACCGACTCCCGCTGCCGCAAGGCTTCATAGAGACAAACTCCCGCCGAGACGCTCACATTCAGGCACGGCACCTTCCCCTTCATCGGAAAACGCACCAGAAAATCGCACTCCTCCTCCGTCAGCCGACGCATCCCCTCATCTTCCGCCCCCATCACAATGGCGAGCGGACCCGCCAGATCCGTTTCGTAAAGCGATTGCGTCGCGCGGTCGGAGGTCCCCACAATCCACACCCCGCGCTCCTTGAGCGTGCGCATGGTGCGCGCCAAATTCGTCACTTTGACAAAAGGCACGCTCTCCGCCGCGCCCACGGAAACCCGCCGCACGGTCTCGGTCAGGCCCGCCGATTTATCCTTGGGCGCGATGACGGCATCAACGCCCGCCCCGTCCGCCGTGCGCAAGAGAGCCCCGAGGTTGTTCGGGTCCTTGACGCAGTCCAAAATCAACAAGAACGGCCGCTCCACTTCCTCCAGAAGGCGCTCCAGGTCGCCCTCATCCATCGCCCGCGCTTCTTTTTCGCCCGCATGTCGGTTTTTCCGGGCCTCTCCCGCTCGTTTTCGCATGACCGCTTTCTATCGAAAAGTTCCCAAAAAACAAGCGACGAAGCTCACAGGAGCCTCAACGCTTGTTGAAACGCGCGACCTCCCGCTGCGCCTCACGCAACTCCGTGCGCTTCTTCAAATCATGCCGCTGGTCGTTGTGCGTCTTCCCTTTCCCCAGTCCGAGCTCGACCTTCACCCGGTTCCCTTTGAAATAAAGCGACAAACATACCAAAGTTTGGCCTTTTTGCGCGAGCTGCTGTTCCAGCTTGAGAATTTCCCGCCGGTGCATGAGCAACTTGCGCGGTCGCCGCGCCGCGTGCTGAAACCACTCGCCCGCCGTTTGCCACGGTTGAATGTCGCAGCCATAGAGCCAGGCCTCGCCGCGCTCAATCCGCGCGAAAGCATCGCCGATATTGACTTTGCTATCGCGGATCGACTTCACTTCCGTCCCCACCAGCACGAGCCCCGCCTCGAAGGTCTCGCTGATGTGGAAATCCCGCCGCGCCTTCTTATTACGGGCAACCGGAACCGTCTTCATCCCTCAGGACTCGACCGCTTCTTCCTCCAGCACGATTTTGCCTTCGATGATCTCGCTCAGGGCGATGTCGGCAAAACCCATGCTGGGCAAGGCATTGATCAGTGGTGCCCGGCCCTGGTTGAGCTGACGCACCCGTTTGGAGACCAGGTTAATCAACACAAGAGGATCGGTCACGATTTCAGAGGCTTGTTCTACTAGATCACTTTTCATGGGTACCGCATTGGACCGAAGGGGTGCCGCTGGCTTTTCAAAAGGAACGATATTGTCAGCTTTCATTAACACCCGATCAGAAACACACGCTGCCAGAAGACAACGCGGGCGACGGGTGAATCATATTCCGAGTCGCTTGACAAGCGCAAAGCATGATTTTTTCAAATTCTCCCTGCCAAATCCGCCCGAAAACCCCACCCTTCCTTTCTCCCAACCTCAAAGCTCGATCCCCTCGCCCGGCTCCGGAATGAAGATCCGTTCGCTCAAACCCCGCCTCTCCGCCTCGCGCCGCAAGCGCTCCACCGGCTCCTCCGGGTGCTCGTTGCCCAGCGGAAAAGTCCCGTAGTGCATTGGCACCATGAGCTCCGCTCCGAGATCGATAAAAGCCTGCACGGCCTCCTCCGGGTTCATATGGACGTCCCGCCCGCTCGGCGCTTCATAGGCCCCGATCGGCAAGAGCGCCACACAGATATCGACCCTCTTCCCGATTTCTTTGAAACCCTCGAAATACGCGCTATCGCCGCAGTGAAAGACCTTGCGCCGACCCGAACCCACGACAAAGCCGCCGTAATCGCGGTGCGTGTCGTGACCGTAGCGCGCGCCCCAGTGGTGACTCGGCGTGTGCATGACCTTCACCCCGCCCAGCTCCATTTCCTCCCAAACCTTCATCTCCGTCACCCGCTCGAAACCCAGCCTCCGCACCAGCTTCCCGCTTCCCGTTGGCACCACCACCCCTTGCCGCGCCCGCAGCACCTTCAGGCTTTTTTTATGCAAATGGTCGAAATGCGCGTGCGAAACCAGGACGAGATCGAGCTCCGGCACCTCCTCCAGCTTCAGCCCCGGCTCCCGCTGCCGCTTCACCGGCCCGTGCCAGCGCGCCCAGTTCGGGTCAAAAACCATGCTGTGATCCTCAAACTGCACCAAAAAAGAAGCGTGCCCCACCCAGGTCACCCGCATCGCTCCATCCGCCGGCGGGACCGTCACCGGCGACAAACTCTCACCGAGCAATCTCTTGAAAACCTGCGGAATCAGCCGATGACGCCAGAAGCGGTAATTGCGCGCCGGCCAGCCTTTCTTCGGGGCCAAACCCGCATAATCCCGCCTCTCTGTCGACTCCCCCATTTCCGTCTCTTCCAATTCAGCCATGCGCCTCAATCTCGCTCAATCCAGAGCCTTCGCAATCTCTTCCGCCCAAAAGCGCGCCCGCACCGCCAAACTCCGCCCGTCATCCGCGTAGGAAATTCCCCGCGACACATTGATCACCGGCGGAGCCACCCGACCCGATCCGCTCAACGAGCCCAGGCTCCCGCCCTGCGCTCCCAAACCCGGCACCAGCAGCGGCACATCCGGCAAACCGCCGAGCACATCCTCGTCCGCATTCGTCAAACCGACCACCAGCCCCACCTCCGTCTTCCGACCCTCCGCCTGCGCCCGTCCGCAAAAATCCCCCACCCGCTCAAACAACTTCCGCCCCTCGCAATCGCGCCGCTGAAAATCGGCACTGCCCGCATTCGACGTCACCGCCAGGAGATAAATCCCCTTCCCTTCCCAATCCAAAAAAGGCTCGATCGTATCATAACCCAAAAACGGATTCAGCGTCACCGCATCCACCTTCCACGTCTCAAAATAGGAAATGGCGTAATACTTCTGCGTCTCCCCGATGTCACTCCGCTTCGCATCCAAAATCACCGGCACCTCCGCAGGCATCTCCCCGAGCAAATTCTCCAAAATCTCGATCCCCCGCAACCCCATGGCCTCAAAATAGGCCATATTCGGTTTAAAAGCCGCCGCAAACTCCGCCGTCTCCCCCACGATCCGCCGCAGCGACTCCGCCACGCCCTCCACCCCGCCTTCCGTCAACTGCGGCCTTGGATCCAAACCCACACACAGCGCCGAACCCGTCTCCTCACGTCTTTTCTGCAATCGCTCACCAAATTTCACACCCCCTCCATACCCTCCCCGGCCTCCCCGCGCAAGCCTCCCGCCACCCGTCGTTCCTCCCACCACCAAATCCCCGCCGCCAGAACGAGCAGGACCGCATTCGAAAGCATCTTCCAGCCGTAATTGACCGGCGCGTCCGACTTACCGAAACACCCACAACTGATATCGAGCCCCCGCCCCCAGGCCATCCCCAGCGCCAATAAAAACACCATCAGCATCCCGACAATCGCCAAAAGCCCGCCCCGCACGCCCAAGCCCGTCACCAAAGCCACTCCCGCCAAAAGCTCCAGCCATGGCAAAAAATGCGCCACCCAGGCATCATGCGGCGACATCAAAATCTGGTAATTCCCCACCGCCTCCGTGAAAGCCCCGAGATCCAGCAACTTCACCACGCCCGACCACGCGAAAAACACGCCCAAAAAGACCCGCAGCACCCACACCGTCACTGCCAAATACTCCTCCCGTGCAGTGGGCTTCCAGCCCGCTGATCTCCCATCCCGTGCAGTGGGCTTCCAGCCCGCTGGCCTCTTATCATCTCCCAAGTGAGCCATCATCATCCTTTCTTAAAATTCCCGCGCGAGAAACTTGCGCGACACCTTCACATACTTCTCCGCCCAGCCCTTCACCCCCCGCTGGGCCTCCAGATCGAGCGTCTTCACCACCCGTGCCGGACTCCCCAGCACCAAAGAACCCGGCGGAATCTCCATCCCGCCCGTCACCAGCGCCTTCGCCCCGATGATCGAGCGCTCCCCCACCACCGCGCCATCCAGAACCACCGCCCCCATCCCCACCAGCACCTCATCCTTGATCGTGCAGGCATGAATGACCGCACTGTGCCCCACCGTCACCCACTCCCCGACGTGGCACCCGTAGTCATCCGCCAAATGCACCACCGCATTATCCTGAATATTACTCCGCGGCCCCACCGAAATCTCATTAATATCCCCCCGCAACACCGCCCCATACCACACACTCGACTCCTCCCCCAGCCGCACCCGCCCGATCACATCCGCGCTCCCCGCCACAAAGGCGCTCTCCGGCACCTCCGGCCACACATTCTCAAAAGGTTCAATCATGACACTCGACAACTAACCCACCCCCACCCCTAAATCAACCCCCACCGTGCAGTGGGTAAAATGCCCTCTGGGTACTTCCAGCCCGCCGAATTCCTCCCTACTCCCTACTCCCTACTCCCTGCTTTCTACTCAATGTTCCAAATCATCCACGAAGACGACCACCTCATCGTCGTCAACAAAGCCAGCGGCTTCCTATCCGTCCCCGGTCGCGGCCCGGAAAAAATCGACTCCGTCGCCCACCGCGTCCGCCAGCGCCGCCCCGACGCCATCACCCACCCCGCCGTCCACCGGCTCGACATGGACACCTCCGGCCTCCTCGTCCTCGCTTACACCGCCGAGGCCCACCGCCACCTCTCCCGCCAGTTCCAGGAACGCCAAACCCAAAAAACCTACCACTCCCTCCTCGACGGCACCCTGCCTCCCGAAAAAGGCACCCACGGTCGCATCGAACTCCCCTTCCGCCTTGACATCGACAACCGCCCTTACCAAATCCACGACCCCATCCACGGAAAAATCGGCCTCACCCACTGGCGCCTCCTTGCCAACGAGCCACCCCACGCCCGCATCGAGTTCACCCCCCACACCGGCCGCACCCACCAGCTCCGCGTCCACGCCGCCCACCCCCTCGGCCTCGGCCTCCCCATCGTCGGCGATCCCCTTTACGGAAACGGCAGCGCCCCCGGCCAACTCAAACTCCACGCCACCACCCTCAGCTTCACCCACCCCCACACCCTCGAAACCCTCACCTTCACCACCCCCGTTCCTTTTTAAACCCCCGAAAACCCCATGAAAAAGCCCCTCTCCGCCCTCAAGCCCAGCTCCCCGCTCTTCCCCCTCGCCCTCCTCACCCTTGCCTGGCTCATCGAACTCACCGACCTCATCCTCCTCCGGGGCAGCCTCGACCAACTCGGTATCCGCCCCCGCCAGTGGGCCGGCCTCCCCGGCATCCTCCTCGCCCCCTTCCTCCATGGCGGACTCCCCCACCTCCTATCCAACACCCTTCCCTTCCTCCTCCTCGCCACCCTCATCCAAAACGCCGAGCGCAAGCACTTCGCCTCCCTCACCCTCGCCCTCCTCCTCACCGGCGGCCTCGGCACCTGGCTCATCGGCGGGCGAAACGAAATCCACATCGGCGCCAGCGGCCTCATCTACGGCTACTTCGCCTACATCCTTGCCCGCGCCTGGACCCAGCGACGCCCCCTCTGGATCGCCCTCGCCCTCCTCACCCTCCTCCTCTACAGCGGCCTCATCCACGGCCTCCACCCCCACCCCCGCCCCCCCAAAAACAGGGAAGGCCACCACACCCGCTTCCGCGCCCGCCGCGGGCGCGGCGCCGTCAGCAACGCCCCCGGACGCTACGAGGCGCTGGAGACGGTGGCCGAGGGTGACGGCTGGGAGGTGATCGAGGAGCCGGTGCAGATCCGCACCGAAGTGCGCGAGGAGCGCGCGCGCAGCCTGATCACCTACAATCGCTCGCCCGATCTGCCCTTCGACCGCTCGATCAATCCTTACCGCGGCTGCGAACACGGCTGCATCTACTGCTTTGCCCGGCCCAGCCATGCCTATCTGGGCCTGTCGCCGGGGCTGGATTTCGAAACCCGCCTCGTCGCCCGCCCCGAGGCGCCGCAGGTGCTGGCGCAGGAACTGGCGGCGCGGCGCTAC
>JBNNED010000098.1:0-4344 GCA_050285825.1 Verrucomicrobiales bacterium
TCGTCATGTGCCGCACGGGCGTCCATTCGTGCAGACCAAAAAAGTAGCTGAGCGCCTCCTCGAAAACGGGCTTTTGCATCGCGCATTTCATCTCGGGAGAGGCTTCGTAGCGCTTGCGGCTCGTGTGATAGACGATTTCCGTGCCATTGAGTTGCAGATAACGCTGCAAGTCACCGGAGGCCTGCGCCGCTGAAATGCCAAAAATCCGGCCCAAATCACCGCGTCCGACCCAGCCCCGCCACCAAAGCAGCAGCTCGATCATTCGCAGCCGTTCACGGGCCGCCCAGTTTTCTATATTCGTTTTATTCCCCATAGTTGTGCTGTGTTCCGAGAGATTCTAACGAGAAATCAGCGTCTGTCACGCCAACTCTGCCTGGAAGTCAATAAAATGGCGAAAAAAATTAAAACTCTCCGCGAAACGAACAGCGGGCTGTCGGCGTTTCAAAAATGACAATTTCATCCAAGCCCGGAAGTTGCGGGGCCAGCTTCCGCCAAAACCAGGCGGCCAGCAGCTCGATCGTCGGACTCTCCAAACCCTCTATATCATTTAAATATCCATGGTCCAATTGCTCAAGCAAAGGCTCCATGGCCCGCGAAATCAACTTGTGATCGTAGACCCAGCCGATTTTTTCATCCACTTCCCCCTCGATGCTGATCTCCACTTTAAAGCTATGACCATGCATTTGGCGGCATTTATGGCCCTCCGGCAAACTCGGCAAGGTGTGGGCCGCCTCAAAGCGGAATTCTTTCGTCAATCGCGCACGCATCTGCGCCGATGATAATCCTTGCCAAGCCGTGCGTCCAACGTCATTTTTCCGAAATGACGCACCGTAGTTCCGAAATTGTCGCCATGCTGGAAAGCGAAATCATGGAGGGCAAACTCACCCCGGGTCAGCGCCTGCCTTCCGAGGAAAAACTGTGCGCCCGCTTCGAAGCCAGCCGCACCGTCATCCGCGAGGCCATCCAGCAGCTTCGCGGTCGCGGCCTGCTCCGCACCCTGAAAGGTTCCGGGAGCTTCATCGCCGACCCCTCGCTCGACAATCTCACCAACGCCATTCAGGCCTACTCCGCGCTAAGTTCGGCCGAGACTTACCTCGAGCTCATGGATCTCCGCATCCTCCTCGAGTCCGAGTGCGCCCGCCTCGCCGCCACCCACGCCGGCGAAAAAGTGATCCAGGACATGGAGCGCGCGCTCGCGGCCATGGAAGGCTCGAAAGGCGACCGCGAAGCCTTTTGCAACGCTGACATCGCCTTCCACCTCGCCATCGCCCACGGCTCCCGCAACAGCCTCTACCTCTCCATTCTCCGTGCCCTCGAACGCCGCTCCGTGGAATACGCTCATAAAAATCTGGGCGACGAGCCGTGGTATCAATTCGTCATCGAAACCCACCGTGAGATCCAAAAAGCCATTTCCGACGGCAATGGCGAAGAAGCGGCCCTCGCCATGCGCCGCCACCTCCTGAGCTCGCGACGCCACTTCATCGATCTCGAAGCGTCCGCTGGAAAAAAGTGAGTTCCGACAGCACTTTTCGATAAACGCATCAACATATCTTGATGCGAAGATTGACTCTTGAGTTTTTCCGCATTTCCGTCCAGACTCCCCTCTCCCGGAGCGGCCCACTCGCGCCGTGCAACCGCCTTTCGCCACCATGTCTCAACGCCCCGACGCCACCGCCGATCTGACCAAAGCCCTCCGCCAGCGCATTCTCGTCCTCGATGGAGCGATGGGCACGACCATCCGCGGCTACGGGCTGAGCGAGAACGACGCCCGTGGCGAGCCATTCAAAAGTGCCGACAAAGACCTTCTCAACAACGGCGACATCCTCTCGCTCACCCGCCCGGACGTCATCGCCGACATCCACGAACGCTTTCTCAAAGCCGGCTCCGACATCATCGAGACCAATTCCTTCTCCGGCACCTCCATCGCCCAGTCCGAGTTCTTCGTCGAAGACCCGCGCGAGACGGGCAAAGGCCGCAAAGACCCCGAGTTTTATCAAAAAGTCATCGACGATCCTTTTTTGCAGGAACTGGCGCACGATATCAACTACGCCTCCGCCCGGCTCGCCCGACAGGCCGCCGATAAAATCGCCAACGAAACCGGCCTCGTGCGCTACGCCGCCGGCGCCATCGGGCCCATGACCGTCGGCCTCAACAACGCCGCCGTCGACCCGAACGACCCCGCCTTCCGCACGGTTACTTTTGACCAGGTTTACCTCGACTACAAGCGCCAGATCCGCTCGCTCATTGCGGGAGGAGTCGATATTTTGATGGTCGAAACGATCTTCGACGCCCTCAACTCCAAAGCCGCTCTCGTCGCCGCCCAGGACGTTTTCGCCGAAGACGGGCTAACCCTGCCCATCATCATCTCCGCCGCCGTAGGTCGTGGGGGGGAAACGATGATTTCAGCGCAAAAAGTCGAGGCCCTGCGCAACGCCGTGGCGCACGTCAAGCCGCTGGCCATCGGGCTCAACTGCTCGCTCGGTCCCAACGAGATGCGCCCCTTCATCGAAGAGCTTTCGCGCGTCTCAGATACCTTCGTTTCCTGCTACCCCAATGCCGGCATGCCCGACGCGCTTTCGGAGACCGGTTTCCCCTACGGCCCGCAGGACATGCACGGCAAGCTCAAGGACTTCGCCGAAAGCGGCTTCATCAACTTCGCAGGCGGCTGCTGCGGCAACACCCCGGAACACATCGCCGCCATCGCCGAGGCCGTGCAACACGTCGCACCCCGCCAAATCCCGGAGATCGAACCCCTCCTGCGCCTCTCCGGCACCGAGCCTTACAATCACACCGAGGACAAAAATTTCCTCATGATCGGCGAGCGCACCAACGTCGCCGGTTCCCCGAAATTCCGCAAACTCGTCCAGGAGGGCAAGCTCGAGGACGCCCTCGCCATCGCCCGCCAGCAAGTCGACAACGGCGCGCCCGTGATCGACGTTTGCTTTGACGACGGCCTCATCGACGGCGTGGACATGATGACGAAGTTCCTCAATCTCATCCAGTCCGAACCCGACATCACGAAGGTGCCCATCACCGTTGATTCCTCGAAATGGGAAATCCTCACCGCCGGCCTCAAGTGCCTGCAGGGCAAAGGCATCGTCAACTCGATCTCGCTCAAGGAAGGCGAAGAAACCTTCAAAGAACACGCCCGCACGATCAAGAAATTCGGCGCCGCCGCCGTCGTCATGGCCTTTGACGAGAACGGCCAGGCCGCCACTTACGAAGAGAAAATCCGCATCTGCCAGCGCGCCTACGACATCCTCGTCAAGGAAGTCAATTTTAACCCGCAGGACATCATTTTCGACCCGAACATCCTCACCGTCGCCACCGGCATCGACGAGCATAACAACTACGCCCTCGACTTCATCAACGCCACCCGCTGGATCAAGGAAAACCTCCCGGGCGCGAAAGTCTCTGGCGGCGTCTCCAACATTTCTTTCTCCTTCCGCGGCAACAACGTCGTGCGCGAAGCGATGCACGCCGCCTTCCTCTACCACGCCGGGCAAGCGGGCATGGACATGGGCATCGTGAACGCCGGGATGCTCGAAGTTTACGATGAAGTGGACAAAAAACTCCTCACCGCCGTCGAGGACGTCCTTCTCAATCGCGACCCGGGAGCGACCGAGCGTCTCCTTGATCTCGCCGAAGAATACAAGGGCCAGGGCGGTAAAAAACAGGTCGAAGACCTCTCCTGGCGCGAACAATCCGTCGAAAAACGCCTTGAACACGCCCTTTTGAAAGGCATCGACAAGTTCATCGACGAAGACACCGAGGAAGCTCTCGCCAAATACGAAAAGCCCCTCACCGTCATCGAAGGCCCGCTCATGGACGGCATGGGCATCGTCGGCGACCTCTTCGGGGCGGGCAAAATGTTCCTCCCCCAAGTCGTCAAATCGGCCCGCGTCATGAAAAAATCGGTGGCCTGGCTGGAACCGCTGATGGAAGCCGAACGCGAGGAGGCCATCACCGCCGAGGCCGCGAAATTACAGGCCGAAGACGCGGAACTCGACGCTGAGGAAGCCCGCCGCCTTGCGGAGCGGAAGAATTCCAACGGCAAAGTCATCATGGCCACAGTCAAAGGCGACGTGCATGACATTGGCAAAAACATCGTCGGCGTCGTCCTCCAGTGCAATGGCTTCGACGTCGTTGACCTCGGCGTCATGGTCTCCTCTGACAAAATTCTCGACGCCTTCGAGCGGGAAAACGCGGACATCATCGGCCTTTCCGGCCTCATCACCCCCTCGCTCGACGAAATGATCCACGTCGCCAAAGAAGCCGAAAAACGCGGCCTGGGGAAAAAGGGCGTTCCCATCCTCATCGGCGGCGCCAAGATCGGAAGAGCGT
>JBNNED010000099.1:0-6157 GCA_050285825.1 Verrucomicrobiales bacterium
ACGACGCTCTTCCGATCTGGCGGCGGATCTGCAGGCGGGGGGATCGCTGGTGCTGAACGTGGAGGCGGCGATGGGCGCGGAGGAGGAGCTGCGGCTGTGGGCGGAGGGAAAGCTGGCGGGCGCTTCACTAACAGGGGAGAAGGGCGGCTGGCGACTGGGTGAGGTCGAGGGTTCTCTGCGGGCGGAGTTCCGGGAGGGAGGCGGGGGATTGGCGAAGCCGGAGTGGGAGGCGCAGTTGAAGGTCGGCGAGGCGGAGGCTGCGGACGTGGCAGGGGCGGATTACCGTCTGGCGGGCGAGGAGCCGGTGGCCATCGAGCTCACGGGGCGGGCCGATGGCAGTTTGGTGGGGGCTTTTGAGGGCTTGCGGGTCGTAGGCGAGAAAGAGGGACGGCACGTGGAATTGACGGGAGTCGGGGCCGAGTTTTCACAACGGGACGGCGAGTGGCTCGCGCGGGGGACGGGTCGCTGGCAGGAAAACGAGCTGCCATTCGCCCTGCGATACGCGAGTGGCGGGGAGGCGCCGGGCGGGCGATTCGAAATTCCGGTGGCGGACTTGCGCGAGCCGGTGAGCCAACTGGGCTTTTTCGTTGAGGCGGCGGAGGGGCTGAGCTTGAGTGGTTCGGCCGGCCTCTGGCTGGATTTTTCGCTCGGCGATGAGGGTGGGCTGGCGTTGCGGGCGAAGCTGGCGGAGGGGAAGCTCGTTTTTCCTGACGAGGGGCCGGTCCTGGAGGGGATTGAGGGGGGAATCTGGCTGCCGGAAGTGGCGGCGGGAGCGACGGATTTTCAGGCGCTGCGAGCGGAAAAGGTGAGCGCCTTCGGGCTGGAGTTGGAGGGGGCCGGGCTCGATTACCGCCTCCTCGCGGGCGGGGGAGTCAGCCTGCGCAAGGTCGGCGGCCGGGTGCTGGGCGGGACTTTTTCGGCGGATCCTTTCGTCCTCGGAAAGGGTGGGGATTTCGGGACGATTCTGCGCCTGCGGGCGGTCGATTTAGCCCAGTTGGCGAGCTTGTTCCCGGATTTCAATGGCAAGATCAGCGGTCGGGTCGATGGCAAGCTGCCGGTGGCGCGCAAGGACGGGAAGTTGAAGCCGGGTCACGGCCGGATGAGCCTGACCCCGGGTCGGCGCGCGCGCCTGGCTTACGATGTGGACGGAGCCCTGAGCGGGGGGATGAAGGCGGGCAGCCCGCAGCACGAGCAGATGCGACTCGTCGAGGAATCGCTCAAAAAATTGGACCTGGAGCGGCTCACGATGAATTTGTTCGATCCGCGCGAGGAGGAACGGGCGCTGGTGATCCGGCTGGAGGGGCGGGCTCCGACGGTGAAGGGATCGCCTCCGATCATCCTGAATGTCAATGGCTTCAAGCCGGATGACGACTCGCTGGGCTTCTTCGATCTGCTCCTGCGGCATCGCGAGCGCCTGAACTTTGGTTTGTAATGGTGAATAAGCGGGGCTAGAATACGTCCTATCGGGTGTGTTGTTATGAAAGTTTTCTTTGGTTCTCTTTTTTTTCCGTTTCGGCTCCTCTTCGTGGCGCTGGTCTTGAGTTCCTGCGCGAAGGTGAAGGTGGAGCCGATCGAGGTGAAGCCGATTGAGATCAATGTGAACGTGCGGGTGAAAGTGGAGAAGGAGTTGGATGACTTCTTTGGCGATTTGGACGCGAAAGAGCAGGCCATTGTGAACTGAAGAGACGAATGATATGAAAAAGATGATACTGCCGGTTCTGGCGATGATTTTGGTGGGCGGATTTCTGGCTCCGCCGGCCCGGGCGGCCGACGAAGGGGCTTTGAAGGCGCGGATGAGCCAGCGCTTGTCTCAGATTGTGGCCTTGAAACAGGGCGGCAAACTCGGGGAAGATGCGCGCGGCTTTCTGAGTGCGCGTTCGGCTCTGTCAGCGAAGGAAAAGGCTTTGATGGACGCGGAAAATGCTGATCGTCGGGCCGTTTACGCCTTGATTGCGGCGAAAACAAACACCAGCGCGGCCAAAGTCGGCGCGGCGCGGGCGGCGTCCATCCGCGGAAGCGCCCCGGCGGGAACCTGGGTGCAGCTCCCGAACGGGAAGTGGCAGCGGAAGTGAGGACGGGCCCGTCATTTCATTGAAAAAGATTATTTTTCAATAGATCCTCTCTGTGAAGGCCGTAGGATGGCTTGAAGATTTATGAGAAATTACGTTCCTTTGATTGTGTCGGGAGTCGCCATGCTGGCTGGCTCGGCGTCTGGTGCCGTGGTCTTGTTTTCGGTCACGGGGGCTGATTTGATCAATAGTGGTTATGGAACAAGTACCCAGACCTTGAATGGGGATGATTCCGTGCGGATGGAAGCTCCGAATTCAGCTTTCGGCCGGACTTACTCCTTGCCGGCCATGGAGTTTGATCCGGCGACGACTTATGCCGAGGTGGATATCCAGGTCAATGCGCCGCACACTGCAAACAATGTCTATTTGGCCTTGCATGATTTTGATCCGGGCGTGGCTCCTGATCCTGATACGACGGATGTTTTCTTTTATTCGATCAACCTCAGTGCCGCCGGACCTTCTGGTTTTACGACGGTGGTCATCAGTGACCTCACGACTCCGAGTTTCAACCAAATGGATGGCGATGTTTTGACGAATTATGATGACGGGGGACTGACACAGATCAGGATCGCGGGGAGTTATGCCAGTGGTCAAGTCACGGACATCACGGTGCGGGAAATTCGCATTATGAGCACCGTGCCCGAGCCCTCGGTCCTGATGTCGGGCCTGTTGGCTTTTCTGCCCGTATTGGTCCGCCGCCGCTGAGCGCTTTCAGCGACGTGGCGGGGCGGGGCAGAGTTGGAGGAAGGCTTCGTGGACGCGGGCTTGCTGAATCTCGTTCATGAGAAAGAAGCGGTGCGCGCCTGCGGGGTCGGGGGTGAAGATGGTGTGGCCTTTGTCGTTGATTTCGATGCGACCGGGCTCTGAGAGGTCGAAGTAGCCGCGATCCGGCCAGGCGGCTTGGAGGACGGCAGTGAGGTCCCAGGTGGGGCGATCATGTTTGGGGCCGATGGGATTGCAGTAGGCGAGGTACCAGTCTTTGAGCGGATGGTGGGGGAGGTAGTCGTAGTCCTGCCGGATGCTGAAGTTCGGGTAGCGGACGGCCATGCCGATTTGGTAATCGGTCCAGAGGGCGGGGGTGGGCCAGTTTTTGGCGATGTTGCGGGCGGCGGGGAGGTCTTTGATGATGTTGTATTCGCCGTAGCGGCCTTTTTCGGGATCCACCTTGAAGGAACCGGCCATGAGGATGAGTTCGCGGACTTTTTCGGTGATGAGTTCGCGCCCGCTGAGGGGAGAATGCTCGTCGGCGGGGGAGTCGAGGAGGCGGCTGAAGTTGGTGGAGAAGCCGACTTGGATGAGGGTGACGGATTTGGCGGGGCGTTTGGCGAGGATTTCGCGGAGGAGAGAGACGCTTTCAGGGGCGTTTTTGCCATCGCGGAGGTCGTGGGGGTAGCGGAGTTTGCCGTCGGGATTCTTTTGGCTGACGAGGGGGAGGAAGTTGCCAACGATCGTGTTCACGCCATCGCGCACGGCTCCGATGGGGACGTCGGGTCGGCCGTAGAAGGTGTTGAGGGCGTCGATGCAGGGGACGGAAAGCGGGTGATCTTTGGTGGAGGTGACGGCGAGGAGATTGAGCGCGCCACGGTCGGCCAGTTGGTGGATGATGGCGAGGGCGAGGGCGTCATCGATGTCATTGCCCATGTCGGTGTCGAAGATGATATCGACGGGCTCGCGGGCGAGGAGGGGAAGGCAGAGGAGGAGGGCGAGAAGTGAGCGCAGCGTTGTCATGGAGGAGAATCTACGGGAAGGCGGCGCCGGGTTTTTCAGAAAGGGGGCTGAACTGGCCATTGGCCGGGAACTGCGGCGCGCCCGGCGATTTTCGCGTGCCGGAGTTTCTTTATTGCGGACTGGTGGCGTAGCGGAGGGCGTCGAGTTGATCGTCTCCGAGCGCTTCCAAGTCGAGACCGATCTGCCACTGCCATTGCAGGAAATTTCCTTTGTAGCACAAGAGGTTCCAGCCTTTTTCGAGCTTTGCTTCGATCTCCTGCTCCTTCGCTTTGGCGGGGTCTCCGGCGAAGAGTTCGGTGCCATTGAGCCAAATCTGGGCGTGGCTCATGCTGGCAAAGCCGGGGCGGTGGATCTTGACTTTGACGC
Source organism: Verrucomicrobiales bacterium (assembly GCA_050285825.1). Taxonomy (GTDB): domain Bacteria; phylum Verrucomicrobiota; class Verrucomicrobiia; order Verrucomicrobiales; family Akkermansiaceae; genus SW10. Next base: position 4,164 of record JBNNED010000099.1, read on the forward strand.
GACGTTTTTTCTCACTTTGGATCCAGCGGAGGGCGTAGCCGAGGTCTCCGCCTTGAAAATAAGAGACTTGGGCGAAGTCGATGACTCCGGGCGCGCCGTTCCCGCCGTAATTCGGATCGCCGAGGAAGCGCCGCCAGGTGAGCGGGACGCCGGGTTTGATTTCCAGGCTGAAAAAGTCGTCCGGCAGGCTGTCGCGACGGGAAAACAGGGCATCCGTGGGGAGTTTGCCCGCTTCTTTGTCGAATTGCGTGCCTGACCAGCCATCGCGTCCGGCGCGCGCGACGCCGACGAGCCACGGGGCGGGGATCGAGATTTCCTGTTGGGCCTCACCGGATTGAAGGATGATGGTCTGCCGAAGCCGATGGAGCCGACCCGTCAGCTGGTAGCTGGTGGAGGTCTCGCCGCCGGTGATTTTTTGCGCCGACCAGCCTGCCGGGAGCTGGAGGGAGACGGGATTGGCGCCGTGAAAGACTTCGAGGGTGAGGGCGGTGGGCTCGTTGAGATCGCTGGCGTCCTGCAAGCGGTAGGAGAAAGAGAGCGGCGCTGCGGATTCGTTCGGGAGGCCTATTTCCACGGCTTTTTTGAGGAGAGGGCGGGCCGCTTTTTCTTCCTGCAAGCCCCGCAGCATGCCGGCGGCGATGGCGTGGTGACCGGCGGGGTTCGGGTGGACCTGATCCGTCGTGATGTGAAAGTGCGGGTGGCGTTTTCGGCCTGCGTGGAGGACTTCCCAGGCGCTTTCGCGGGTCGGGAGATAGCGGCAATTTTCCTCTGCGCAAAGCTCTTGCAGGGCGGCCACCATCCGGTCCATGACGCGGTTTTTTGGGGAGCGGGGGTCTTCGGTGCAGGGCGTGGGGCTGGCGAGGGCGAGGATCCGTGGCTGGGTGCGGGCGCGGACGTGGCGGAGGAGCGGGCGGTAGGTTTTTTGCCAATTGGCGATGCCCTCCGGGGAGTCGGTGAGGTGGGTCGAGAGGACGTCATTCATGCCCAGCATGATGATGACGATGTCGGCTTTTTGGTCGAGCTCGGCGCGGACGTCGAATTCTTTGATGTCGAGAACGACCGTTTCCTGGCGGCTTTTTTCTTCGACGTGGGCCCACGACCCGACCGTCTGGCCGCTGCCTCCGAGGGGGATGAGTTCTTGTCGGTTTTTGGGGTCGGCGGCTTGTAAGGCCTTGCCGATGAGAGCCATCCAACCTTGATCGCCCCGACCGCCCTGGCCCGTGATGCTATCGCCGATGAAGACGATGCGATCCGTGGCGGCGATGAGTTTTTCCGCCGGAGCCCGGACGGCGCTCAGGAGAAGAAAAGCGAGGAGGCAGGTCCACGGTGAGAGCTTCATGAATGATAGAAAGGAAGAGAGCTCCGGCGCTGTCAATGGAGAAAGGTTACCGACCTATGAGCCTTTTCCTTTGACAAAGTCATCAGGGAATTCATAGTATGAGTCGATATGAAACTGCCGCTCGCCTTGACTGCTTCTTTTTTAGCACTTGATGTCACGAGTGCTGCGTCCGTTATCGTGAACGGTTCGCTCGACACATGGTCGGGCGGAAATGTCAGTAACTGGACGGAGGATAATGGCACCTCTACCGATTTCGAAGCAGTGGAGGTCGCCGGTCTGGACGGTTCCGGTTCCGCCGTCCAGCTCACGATCGTGAGTGGCACGTCCAACACGCCCTCTCTGACTCAGAATTTTTCGACGCCGGCCGATGAACTGCTCCTGCTGCAGTTTGACTTCCGCCAGCTCACTACGGGGACGAATACCGGCAACGGGCGTATTATGAATGTCACCCTGCGTGATGGTTTCACCAGCATTTTCAACATCCGGGTCAACGATGAAGGGGGAGCCAATGACGGAAGGATCCAAATTTTTAATGGATCCGGTTGGTCAACTCTCACGGGAAGCGAGCTCATTAACGAGGAGGACAACTATCGCGTGAGCTTGGATTTTGACTTCACGGCGGGAAATTACGACTTGGAGGTTCTCAACCTCACCG
>JBNNED010000100.1:0-3251 GCA_050285825.1 Verrucomicrobiales bacterium
TCACTTGCTTTTCTTGAAAGCGGCCATGGAGGCCTCGTCATCGGCGATCCACTCGCGGATTGTCTTGGCGGGGATGTCGCGGACGGGGACAGCGGCGGCGGGTTCGAGGGTAAGCTTGCCGTCTTTCTCCTCGATGATGACGAGGGGATTCGGGAGCTTGTCGAGTCCCAGCTTGCGCCGATACTCCGGCGGCAGGGTCACGGTGCCGCGCTTGCTGACTGATAGGACTGCTGACATGCTGCAATACTGCATTACGGCAATGCGTTTGTCAAGTGGGGCTGCATGAACATATGATTTCAGTAGAATTCGTGCTCAGGCATCTCAATCTCAGCCAACGTCAAAAGCTGCTTGGCAAAAGCAACCATCCTTTCGGCTTCTTTAACACCCTTTGGGGAACAAAACGTATACTCGAAAGCCGAACCCGAACAGCTTACAGAGAATGTCCAACTGGAGCCATCTAATCCAGCCTCTGGATAGTTCTTAAAGATTCCGGGGAAATCTATGCCTTTGAATTCTTGGATAACGGCGTTCACTTGCTCTTGGGTCAGAGTTTTGGAAGAAATCTCGGAGTCTCCCCAATCATAACCACCATGACCTGAATATATCTCCGTTCTGATTAAAAAAATGCCATCATCAGGATAGTTCCACACACTAATGATAATCGGTGCATGAAAGGTACGGGCCCAAGTGAACTTGATTTCCAAATATGGGTTCTCGTCGGCCTGTAAAGCTGGCTGAAGGAGGGACAGGAATGCAAAGATAAGGTAGAAGGCTTTTGTTTTCATGAGGAGTATGCGTTATAATCGCTTGGCCATCTCGAAGAAAAGAGGTCCGTGCTAGCTGTATGTCTGCGTTTCACTCTCTTTTATCTTCAATCAATTCTTCGATGAATGACCACTGATCAGACGGAATCTGCATTTCCTGAGCTAGCTGCCGAGCCTCGGTATAGGCTTCCTTCGTGATTGGGATTTCATACTCGTAGGCCTGCTCACACATGATCTGGAAGGCTTCTCCTAATTCGTTGTACTTCAAAAGAGACAGTGCATTTTCTTCATCCTCTTGATGCAACGAAATGCCCTGAATCAAGTTCTTTAACCTAGCCTTGATATGCTTTTTCACAATGATCCTTCTTTTTTGGTTATTGCAGAACTAGGACTTCAAAATCGAGGGCAAGTCTATGGGTAAAGTCATACTGGAGAGTGACAGAGTGTTTTCCATATACACGTATTATTTTAGCCATGGGCTCTTGCTGCTAAGAAGTGGACCAACAAATAACCACGCCACGAGAATAGATGTGCTATTTCGGGATGTTGTTTGCATGGAAATCCGGGCATTTTTTACCGGCATCAAAATCGAGGAGTGCGACATAGAATATCTCCAGTCATTTCGCAGCCGTCCGATTGAGACTACTGAAGGTGAACGAAAAGCATATTCGTTAAAATCAACCGATTGGGAGGGATTCATTGTGGCAGGCCCCGTTTTTCTGCATGAGGACAATAAGCGATTTACGGAAAAAAGTGCATTATTGGCAAATGAACTACCATTTCATCTTTAGCTGAACCAACTGACGTCACAAACGTTTAGCCATCTCGAAGGAATGGGTGTCGCGGAGGTGGCCGTAGGTTTTTGCGACGAGGAGGCCGCCGTCCTTGTGGCCAATCCATGCCGCAATCGTCTTAAAGTCCACCCCTTTCTCAATGGCGTTACTGACAAAGTAATGGCGCAAGCAGTGGTGGGTGAAGTGCAGGAGCCTAGCTTGGGCACAGGCGGTGCCGATGGCTTTCTTGGCGGATTCGATGGGGATGAGGCGTTCGCTGGAGTCGGGGGAGCCTTGGGCTTGATAGAGGTCTTGCAGGAAGGCGGCTAGCGTGGGAAAGAGCGGAACGACGCGGACGAGGTGGTTTTTCGTGCCCACTTCCCCACCCGACACGGTGAAGCTGTTGCGCTCGAAATCGACCTCCCGCCAGATGATGTGCGTGGCCTCGCCGAGGCGCATCCCCGAGTAGGCCAGTAATTTGACGAGGGGGATGGCGTTACGGGCGCGCTGGTCGAGCTTTTCGAGGATTACAAGCAGGGTGACAAATTCCGACTCCGAGGGAATGAGGATCGGCTTGTCCACAACGCGCTTGCGCTTGAGCGTCCGCACGGGACTATCCAGCAGCAGGCCGGAATCGACCGCGTATTGCAGGACGCCTTTGAGGACGATTAGATCCTGATTGAAGGTTGAGGCGGCAATACCTTTTGCGCGGCGAGCGGCCCAAGTCTCGCAGTCCTGCCGGGTGAGCCCGGTGAGGGTGGACGCGCCAAAGGGTTTGTTCAGGCTTTTCAGGCAACGCCGAATGCGGTCCACGGAGGAGGGCTTGAGGTTGGCGGTGGCAATGGGAAACCAACGCTGGCCCAGCTCGGCAAAGGTCAGGCCCCGGTCCTCGGTCGAGGTGCTGAGGCGGGCGGCCTGTTCGCGGAACTCCTTCAAGCGGCGCTCGGCGAGTTTTCGGTCTTGAGTTCGCAGGGAACGCCGTATTTGCTTCCCGTTTCTTTTTACGAGCGCGTAATATGTTCCCGATGACACATTCCGGTAAAGGCACTCTGCTACCTTTACAAACGATGCTTGAGGCGTTTCTGCCTTGGGGTCGGACATGGCGGATTTCGTTGGGTTACAAAACGAGGTTACAAACGCGCAAAAACGAGCGCAACCATAATCTCGTAAGTCGTTTTTATCCAATCAATTTGGGCCTATAGCTCAGCGGTTAGAGCAGGGGACTCATAATCCCTTGGTCCTCGGTTCGAATCCGAGTGGGCCCACCAGTTTTCAGCGCAGGATTGCGAAGTTTCCCTTTGCCGTTCGAGTGTTTAAGCTCCCCTCCCCGATTCGGGGCGCTGCCGCTCTTCGGATCGGTTATCGACTGTGGACCGGGAGTCATTTTCGCCAAAATCAAGACTCGCCCTCCCCGCTGGGAATCGCTGACATTTTTGCCCCTGTGGTACTGACACTGAGAAAGATTTACCTGGCCTATGGCGGGGCGCCCCTGCTCGACGATGCCTCGCTCGTGCTCGACACCGGCGAACGCGCCTGCATCGTCGGGCGCAACGGGACGGGAAAATCCACGCTCATGCGCGTGGTCGCCGGGCGTATCCAGCCCGACAGCGGCGAGGTCAACCTGGCCGCCGGGACGCGGGTGGCCTTCCTACCGCAGGAGATCCCGAGCGATTTGAGCGGGACCATTGGCGAGCTGGTGGCCGAGCCGCTACAC
>JBNNED010000101.1:0-2946 GCA_050285825.1 Verrucomicrobiales bacterium
CCCGCCATGATCCGCAGCAGAGTCGTCTTCCCCGCCCCGTTCACCCCCAGCACGCTGATAATTTCCCCTTCCGCCACCGTCAAATCCGCCTCACGCAAGATGATTTGTCGTCCGAAGGAGCGACTCATCTCCTGCAGCTCCATCAAAGGGGAATTCATACTCATACCTTGATTTAACGAGCCATCCACCCGCTGTCCAGCCCGCATCATTTATCTCCTTGTCTTCAGGCCGTGAAAGGGCTAGAGTGCCCGACGAACTCAAAACCCTTACTATGCTGAAAAAACTCGCTCTCCTCTTCGCCGCCCTGACTCTCACCCTGAGCCAAGGCTTCGCCAAACCCGTCAACGAGCAATGCCCGGTCAAAGGACGCATGGCCAAAGACGGCAAAATCGCGGAATTCCCACTCAATTTCTGTTGTAAGAAATGCCAGGCGAAGTTTGAAAAATCCCCGAAAGACTACATCGGTGAGCTCGAACAACTCGAAGAAGGCACCTGCGTCGTCAGCGGGAAAAAAGTCGACAAAAAAGTCAAAAGCAAAGTCCAGGTCGCGGTCTGCTGCGGCGGCTGCAAAGACAAATTCGAGGAAAACCCCTCGAAGTACTTCATTAATTTGAAGTAATACCAATGCGCGAAACTAGCTGGTAGAATGGCTGACATCCACAGAGGATAAAACTCTCCATTCTACCAGATCGTTTTGCGAGTTGGTATAAGTCAGACAACTCGATTCGCCAGCCGTCCGGGAGCCATTCCGGACGGCTTTTTTTCTCCCCATGAACACCGCTCACCCCATCGTTTTCTTCGACGGCGACTGCCTGTTCTGCCAGAGCCAGGTCCGGCTCCTGCACCGGCTTGATCGCCACGATCGCTTGCGCTTCGCGCCCCTGCAAGGCGACACCGCCCGGCTGTTCCCCGCCCTGGAGCCGCTCCGCACGCAGGCCGAGCCGGACACCGTCGCCTTCGTCTCGCCCGACCTCGATGGCGCCGCCACCCGCGCCCGCGCCGTCCTTCTCATCCTGCGCCGCCTCGGTGGATTCTGGGCCCTGGCGTCTCGCCTCCTCGCTCTCATTCCCCTGCCCTTACTCGACCGACTCTACGATCTCATCGCCCGCCACCGCAAGCGGCTGCGTAACAAGGCCTGCCCGCTGCCCGAACCCACCCTCCAGGCCAAAATTCTCCCTTAAAAAATCTTAAAAAAACCACTTGCCATACACCATATGGCAATCTATCATCTTCATTATGAAGATGACCATGCACATTGATGATTCCATCTTGGAGAGCGTCATGGCGGACTACGGCTTTGAAACCAAGACCGAAGCCGTCAATTTCGCTTTATCCGAGTTGAGCCGTCGCAAAAAATTGCGCGCCTTCATGGAAAAAGGCTTGGGCTTCTCCCCCGCCGAATTGAAAGCTTCCGTTTCCGAAGATTATGACTTGGAAGGCTTACGCGTCGCCGAAACGCCCGCGAACTATGATCCCAAGAAGCCATGATGGTCGTGGAATCCGTCCTCGTGGACTCCAATGTCTTCATCGATTGCCTCCGCGCGGGTCAGGATCCGGCTCGTGAACTCCTCGCGCGCTTCGAGCTGAGCGATCTCGTCACTTGTGGAGTGGTCAAGGCGGAGGTTCTGCGCGGCGTGCGGGCACCTCGGGTGCGAGACAAGCTGGCGGAGTTTTTCAGCGTCATGCGTTACGTCGATTCTCCCCTGAAAATCTGGGATGCCACCTGGGAGCTGGCTTGGCAGCTTGATCGTCGAGGCCGCGTCCTGCCCCTCAGTGACCTCGCCATCGCGACGTGCGCCCGCAAGGCTGGAGCCGCCGTTTTCACCAAGGATCGACACTTCGATGCCATCCCGGAACTCACCGTTCTCAAGCCGTAACCTGCTCACTTCGCGAGCCCCGCGCGTATAAAGCCCGGGCGATCCGTCGTCACCGACATCACCCCGAAGCCCAACACCCGCCTGGCCACCGCCGCCTCATTGATCGTCCACATGTGGTAGCCGAAACCAGCCTCGCGCACCGCTTTGACGTAGTCCGCGCCCAGCAATTCCGCCCCGGACGTGCTCACCCCATCCGCTTTGATCTCACGTAAGGTCGCCAACACCTCCCCGACTGAGGGCGTGAGCCGCCCGCGCTTCTCTTTCACACTCGTCAGCCAGTTCGCGGTGATTTCCGGGGAGCGACGTTTGACCTCACGCACGACCTCGGCATTGAAGGAAATCACGACCACTTGATCGCTCTTCAAGCCACTCTGCGCCAGCACTTCATAGAATTTCGGCAAAATTTCCGGCCCGCACTTCACCTCCACGTAAATCTTCTTCCCCGCCGGCACCGTTGCCAAAACGTCCTCCAGCCTCGGCATGCGCACGCCGCGCCATTTTTCCCCCTTCCATGCCCCCACATCCAGCTTCGCCAACTCCGCCCAATCCGTCTTCGCCGGCACCAACTTCCGCCCCGCCACCTTCTTCGTATCTTTGTCGTGCAGGCACACAATCTCCCCGTCCTGACTCAACCAAAAATCGCCCTCGATGGCATCCGCTCCCCGCTCCCAGGCCAATTCAAAAGCAGGCAGCGTATTCTCCGGCGCATCAAAAGACGCCCCGCGATGCGCCACCAAAAACGGCTCTGCCGTCACCGAAGCCATACCCATCATCATCAGAAAAATTACCCACTTCATGCCGACAAGCTTACACTAATCACCCAGCGACACAGCCGAAAAAACCAACAATCCTGTCACTCCGCACGCAAACACCAGCCCACCAGACTTTGCCCCCCTCCCTTCCGATCGACCAGCGCAAGCAAAGCACGATGTCCCGCCTCGGCCTGACGCAACCAAGTCCCGTCGTGGGTGAAAGAATGCGTCACCCGACCTTTCTTCACATCAACCCCACTCACTTGATCGCGCGCGCCGCCGAGAAGGCAGCATCCGGAATCAGATCGGAAGAGCGT
>JBNNED010000102.1:0-8710 GCA_050285825.1 Verrucomicrobiales bacterium
CGCTGTTCCAGCCCATGTGCGGGATTTTCAGTCCTTTTTCAGGAAAGCGGCGGACTTGACCGGAGACGACCCCGAGCCCGCTCACCCCGGGCGATTCCTCGCTGCTTTCGAAGAGGAGTTGGTAACCGACGCAGATGCCGAAGTAGGGGCGGTCTGCCGCGATCCAATCTTTGAGTGGCGCTTCGAGATCGAGCCGACGCAGGTTCTCCATGCAGTCGCCAAATGCCCCTTGGCCGGGACAGATCAAGTGCGTGACGCCCTCCAGTCCTTCCGGACTCGTGATCAGGCTGCTGTCGTGGCCCAGCGCGAGGCAGGCGTTGACGACCGAGCGGAGGTTCCCCCGGCCGTAATCGATGATGCCGAGTTTCATCAGAGCGTTTCCTTCGTGCTGGGAATGCCGTTCATGCGCGGATCATCCTCGACCGCGCTGCGCAGGGCCCGCGCGAGGGATTTGAAGAGGGACTCGGCGATGTGGTGGCCGTCGCGTCCGTAAAGCAGGCTGGCGTGGATGTTGGCGCGCAGGTTGGCCGCGAGCGCGCGGAAAAATTCCTCGACGAGGGTGAAGGGGAAATTCTGCGCGTCCGGGGTGCCAGCCGGTGCCTGAAACTCAAGATGCGGGCGGTTGCTGAGGTCGATGACGACCCGGCTGAGCGTCTCATCCATGGGGATGTAGGCGTGGCCGTAGCGGCGAATGCCGGCTTTGTCACCGAGGGCTTCGCGAATCGCTTCGCCAATGGCAATGCCGCTGTCTTCCACGGTGTGGTGGAAGTCCACCTCGACATCGCCGTCCACCTTGAGCTCGAGATCGATCAGAGAGTGCCGGGAAAAAAGCGTGAGCATGTGATCGAAAAAGGGCACTCCCGTTTCGATCTGCGAACGCCCTTCTCCATCCAGATTCAGGCTTAATTTGATCCGCGTCTCGGCGGTGTTTCGTTCTCGGCTGGCGCTACGCATGACTTATTTTTTCTTCTTCCCGCTCGAGAGAAGCACAACGAGCAAAACAATCAAGGCTAGTCCGATCACTCCGTAGAGAATGGTCATCATCATGCCGCCTTCCTCTTCTTCCAGGAGTTCATCCTCAACGAGCTCGCTTTCTTCCGTGGCCGCTGGTTTTTCCGGCTTCTTGTTCTTCGTGTTGTTCTTGTCAGCCGGAATGTTCTTGGTCGCGGGGATTGACTTCTCCGCACCTGCTTCTTCCGCCTTGTCACCCGCTCCCGAAGGAACTCCGTTGATCTGCGGCATGGCTTCCTCGGAGTCCGGGGTCTCGCCGGCTTCTTTCTCCGCCGCCATCGCTTCGGCCTTCGCTTTTTCCTCTGCCGCTTTCCGGGCCGCGGCCGCTTTGATTGCGGCATCGATACCGGCGAGCTTGCTTTCGAGAGTTTCGACGTAAGCCGCTCCGGGCTTGACACGGGAAGAACGGAAAGCGTTCACCAGCTCCTTGCCTTGCTCCTGATTGTTCGCTTCCAGAGCGGCCCAGGCCTTGCGATAGGCTTCTCCGAGGTCGACTTTCTCTTTGTCTTCCTCTTCGGCATCACGCTCCAGCTGGGTTTGGAGGCTTTTCAGAGTCGATTCAGCATGGCGGGCGACGTCTTCCAACTCGTCCTCGTGGTAAGGACTGGTGGGCAACCACTTCTGGTTTTCTTCCTCCGCTTTCTCCACGGCCGCACGGTAAATTTCCTGCGTGCGCGCGATTTCATCCTTCATGCGCGTGGCGGTGCCGGCATCGACGTTGGCGATGGTCTGTTCGCGCTTGGCGACGAGGTCAGGTGCCTGCTCGATCTGCTTGGTGAGCTGTTGATGGTAGGCGGCCAGGAGCTTGACGGCGAGCTCATCGGCCTGCGCCTGGTAGATCGTGCCGGGGGTTTTTGTGCGCAAATCTTCGTAGGCCAGAATCGCTTCGCGGAGTTGGCCTTCCGCGATGTTTTTCTTCATACGGTCGAAGGCGAGGGAGGCGTCAATCTCGTAAGCATTGCTTTTCTGCTGCTCGGGAGTGATCCATTTGCCCACGATTTTCAGCGCTCCGGATTCGGCTTTCTTCAGCTCTTCTTCCAGGGTCGCGATGATCTCGCGCACGGCCGGGATGTGCTTCGATGAGGGATAGCTCTTGATGAAGGCGCGCGCGCTTTCGATACGGCTCTGATAGTCCGATGCGGGAAGGCCATCAGGGGTGGGGACGAGGTTTTGCAGGTCCTCGAAGGGTTTTTGGTCGGGGCTGATGGCGATGATGTCCTTGATCTCGGAACGCTTGAAGGTGCGGCGGTCTTTGATGCTGGCGGAGACGTTGATTTCGACAACGATGTTGTCCGCGTTTTCCTCCACGACTTTGCCATCGAGTTTGCTGCCGTCCTGAAGAACGATGGTATCGGCTCCGGCTTGGGAAAGGCTGAAGAGGCAGCTCAGCCCGATCAGCGGTAGGTGTTTGAGTTTCATATGTTTAGGTGTGTGTGAGTGAAAGTTGTTCAGGATATTCGCCTTGCTCAATGAGTTGGCGGATGCTGGCGACGACGTGCGGCTTGTCTTCGGGATAAGTCACCCCGAACCAGGAGCTGGTCGTCTCGAGAACGTGGCAATCGAGGCGTCCCGCGTTGATGAGGTGATCGACAACACTCGGGATGTAGCATTCCGACTTTTCTTCCTCCCCGCGCTCGCGGAGAAAGTCCGTGAAATACCTTTCGATCTCATCGAGGAAACCGCGGGGGAAGGCCCAGAGATTCATCGAAGCGATGGCGTTGGGGGAAACTGGAATGGTGTCACCGGCGAGGGTCTCCCCGGTGATTCCTCCGTGGTCCTGGCGGGCGATATTGATGATTTCTTCCACGGACTGCAGCAGGCCTTCCTCGTGTTGGCAAATCCCCCGATTGACGCTGCCGTGGGCCGAAAGGGTGTTGGCCAGCTGGTAGCCGACGAGGCAGCATTCTTGCTTCCCGCCATCACTGGAATCCAGGGAAGCGAGGAAACGAGCGGCCTTTTCATAGGCGTCGGCTCCGTAAAAATCATCGGCGTTGATCACCGCGAAAGGGCGGTCGATCTCCTCGCGTGCGGCGCGGATGGCGTGGGCCGTGCCCCAGGGTTTTTGGCGGCCGGCGGGCGGGGAGAACCCTGCGGGGAGATCATCGAGTCGCTGAAAGGCGTAGCAAACTTCCGCTTTTTCCGCAAAGCGCGCTCCGACCGTGGCCCGGAAATCGTCCGCGAAATCTTCCCGGATGACAAAAATAATTTTGGAAAAACCGGCCCGGATGGCGTCGTAAACAGAATAGTCGAGGACGGCCTCGCCTCCGGGTCCCATCGGATCCATTTGCTTGAGCCCTCCGTATCGGGAGCCCATGCCAGCGGCGAGGACGACGAGTGCGGGAGTTGAAGTCATGTGTTTTAGTAAAAAGAGATTGTTAGCGATTGGGAGGGTAATTCAAGGTAAAAGTCAGCTCGGGTAAAGGATCGAAACGTCTTTTTTGGTCGGAGCGGCCTCCACGAAGAGAAAGCGGTTCGTAGGAACAGAGTAAAGCCGCCCAAATGGGATATTCTGATATATAGTGCTTTCCTAACGCAGTGGTTTTGAGTCCTCTCTCAGGAGCAGCGCGCGATGGCATCCCGCAAGCCGCTCACCGGATCACCCAGGGGGACGAATTCCTGAGCGAGAAAACCCCGGTAGCCTGTTTCGCGGATGGCGCGCACGATGGCCGGATAGTGCAGCTCCTGCGCGTCATTGATCTCGTTCCGACCCGGGGAACCCGCCGTGTGGTAGTGGGCGATATGCCGGTGGTGGCGGCGGATGGTGTTGATCAGGTCGCCCTCCATGACCTGCATGTGGTAGATGTCGTAAAGCAGCTTGAACTGCGGCGCGTCGATTTTCTCGCACAGCGCCACTCCCCAGTCCGTGCGGTCGCATTGGTAATCAGGGTGGTCGATGTTCGAGTTGAGCAGCTCCATGATGAGGGTGACGCCGTGTTTTTCAGCCAGGGGAAGCAGCGGCTCCAGCCCCCGCGCGCAGTTTTCCAAGCCGCTTTCGTCGTCGAGCCCCTCCCGGTTGCCGGAAAAGGTGATGACGTGGGGGATGCCAGCGGCGGCGGCTTCCGGGATGAGACGTTCGTAAATCTCAAAGAGCGTGGCGTGGTGCTCGGGTCGGTTGAAGGCTTTTTCGATGCAGCCCAGGCCGCTCTCGTGCTCCGGGGCGGCGGTCACGGGGCAGGCCAGACCGAGGGATTTCAGGCTTTCCGCTTGCGCGGGCGTGAGGAGATCGATACCGGCGTAGCCAAGGGCGAGCGCCCATTCCGCCTGTTGTTCCAGGGGGGCGGGATCGTAACACCACGAGCAAAAGGAATGTTTCAGCATGCCCCGAGCATAAAAAAAGCGCGGCAGACGTCAACTGCCGCGCGCGAAGAGAGCGAAATGAGGGATTAATCGACGTCAATCATGCCGTAATCGCCATCTTCTTTCTTCCAAACGATGGATTTCACTCCGCGTCGGGCGTTGTTGAAGATGACGAAGGGACGCTCGGTCAGATCGAGCTCCATAATGGCTTCTTCTTTGTAAAGAGAGCGCAGGCGGTAGTGCTCTTTGTGGACGAAGAAGGGCTCCGGATCGGTCTCGGAATCCTCGGGGTGGGTGTCGAGGACGTCGGCGGAGTAGTAGCGCTCGTCAAAGTATTTGATGCTCTGCTCTTCCTCCGGACGCGGGTGTTTTTTCTTGAGCAGGCGGGTTTTGTGTTTGCGCATGCGGCGGGCGATCTTGCTCACCGTCTCGTCAATGCTTTTATACATGTCCTCGGTCTCCGTGGAGGCGTCGATGACGATGCGGTTGGCGCAAAAGAGGATGATCTCCGCTTTGTGCCGGTTCTTCTTACTTCCCTGAACATCGAGAATCGCTTTGGCCTCAATGATACGCGGGTAATCCAGGTGGATGTTCTCGATTTTGCTTTCGGCGTACTCACGGAGGGCGTCCGTCACTTCCTCATGGCGGACGGTGACGGTGATGTGCGGATTGACGTTTTGGGTCTGCATAGTTTTTTGTCTCTTTCTACGTTTGAGTTAGACAGGCTAAGCTAGCAAAGAAATGACGAGAGTGCCACGATTTCCGTAAAAAAAATCGCGGCCCGCACGAGACGGACCGCGATGAATGAAAACCAGAACAATCAGACGAAAATTTCGGTCAGCGGCTTGCCGCGATCATCTTCCGCGCCACCCATGCTGAAGGGGCGTCCGCTCGGGGAAGTCACCACTTGGGCGTGGTCGATTCCCAAGGAATAGGCGATGGTGGAGTTGAAGTCCTGCAGGGTCACCATCTTATCATCAACGCGTGAACCGTTGCGATCCGAGGCCCCGTATTTCATGCCGCCCTTCACGCCGCCACCAGCGAAGACGCAGGAGAAACACGCGGGGTGGTGGTCCCGTCCGTTGTTGTGCTCGGTGACGATGCCCGGGGTGCGCCCGAACTCGGTGCCGATGACCACGAGGGTGGAGTCCAGGAGACCTTTCGATTCAAGATCTTTGATGAGCGCCGAGTAGGCTTGGTCCAGCGTGCCGGCGCGACCTTCGACCGCCGTGAAGTTATCATAGTGCGTGTCCCAGCCACCGAGGTTGACCTCGATGAAGCGCACGCCCGTTTCCACGAGGCGGCGGGCGAGGAGGCAACCTTGGCCGAAGTTGTTCATGCCGTAGTTGTTACGCACTTTGCTGTCTTCGTTGCTGATGTCGAAGGCTTTCAAATCCTCACTCTCCATCAGCTTGACGGCCTCATCATAAAGGCTGTCGTAGGACTTGATGTCCGGCGTTTTATATTGCTCGTGGAAGTCCTTGTTAAGGGCGTCGGCGATGGCGAGGCGTTTTTTGAAGTCGTCCTCGCTCACGCTGTGGGCGCGGGTGGAGTTCTTCAAGCCCTGGTCGGGCCGGCCCAGGGGAACCCCGGCGTATTCCGCGCCGAAAAAGCCGCTGGATGCGTTCGAGGGCGAACCGCCGACGGAAACAAAGCCCGGGAGGGTCTTGTTTTTCCGGCCTTTCATCCGTACGACCCATGAGCCGATGGCGGGGTGGACGATGGTGCCGCGCGGCGTGTAGCTGCGGTGGAGCATGTATTGTCCCTGCTCGTGCGCGCCCTGGTTGGAGCTCATCGAGTTGATGACGCAGATTTTGTCCGCGATTTCCGCCGTTTTCGGGAGATACTGGGAGAGTTGGAAGTCACCCGCCGTGGCGATGGCTTCCACGGGGCCCTGCACGTCCTTGTTTTGGGGCTTCACGTCGAAGGTGTCGAGGTGGCTCATGCCGCCGGACATGTTCAGGAAGATCACGGCTTCGGCCATTTTGGCGCGACCGTTGCTTTCCCGGGCGCCGAGGGCGCTACTGCTGAGGCCGGCCCCGAGCATGGGGGCGACGCTGACGCCGAGGTAGGTGCGGGCCGCGTTGACCATGAATTGGCGGCGGCTGATTTCGTCGGCTTTGAAGGTGTCGGATCGGTTCATTGTTCGTCGGTTTGGTGGGTTTTGGGAGGGGCTTGATTATTGGATGAAAAGGAACTCCCGGGTCATCACGAGAGCGGAAACGAGGTTCCGGTAGTTTTCCTTGCTGCCGTCGATGACGTCCCGCATGAGGAGGGTCATTTCCCGTTCGCCCGGAGGACGACCGAGAATGGCGTAGAAGAGGTAGCGCACTTTGTCGGCATCCGTGCTGCCCTGTTCGAGGGCTTTGTAAACGGCGGCGTCGCTGTTGCTGACGACCATTTTCTCCACGTGACCGTTCATCATGGTGAGAACCTGGGCCATGTTGGGCTCGATGGTAGCGGAATCAACGAGATCCCGATCGGACTGGCCGAATTCTCGCAGGAAGTGACCTGCCGGAGCGGGGGCGGGGAGTTCGGAGGCGCGGGCGAGGCCGCTGGCGGGGCCGGGTCGGCCGCCGGCTTCCATCATGGACATGGAATCGCCGCCACCACCGGTCTTGAATTGCTCCAGGAGATCGCGGGTGTAGGACTCGTATTCATCGGCGCTCTTGATCGAGAGGATTTTCTCGGAAAGCTCGGACATGGTCAGCTTGCCGACCATCACGGGCTTGCCGTTGTAGACGATGACATCGGAGAACTGGCGTTTCGGCAGGTTGTCCGGATCTCCCGTGACGAGGGTCACGAAGGAGTCCCAAATTTGCTCGGCGGTCATGCGCTCGAGCTGGCGTCCGTTGATGGACTGGGGCAGGCCGGCGTCGAAGGCTTCCGGGTTCGCGGCGAACTGGAAGGTCTTGGTCAGGAAAAGGACGTGCTGGAAGGCCTTGAGATCGTAATCCAGGCTGATCATCAGGCGATTGAGGTAATTCACGAGGTCGGGAGAGATGGTGTCCTCGGGCTTCACGTAGGCATCAACGGGGCCGGAAAGCGGGCTGCCCATGACGCGGTCCCACATGCGGTTCACGATGGTGTAGGTGAAGTTGTCATTCTCCGGGGATGTCATCCACTCGGCGAATTCCTTGCGGCTTTCTCCGGAATCCCGGCGATCCGAGCTGCGGATGCGGGGGCCGAAGTGAGTTTTGCCGCCGACGATTTCACCGGGATCGGCATCGCGGTATTGATAGTCCTTGGGCAGGGCGATGCGGCCCTTGCCGCCACCGGAAAGCGTCATGTAGTGGACGTTGTATTCGAGCCAGCGGAGGAAGCCTTCGTAGGGGCTGCGGCGTTCGGTTTCGCGTTGACTCTCACGGCGGTAGACCTGTTCCCAGGGGCCGCGGTTGATTTCGCTCTGGCCATTGGTGAAGGCGGCCAGCTCGAAGAAGTCGATACGCTCCCACTTATTGGTCGGGCTGTCATGGCACTGGGCACATTCCATGCGCTCGCCGGTGAAAATACGCATCGTCGTGGCGAGGTTGTCGAGCTCCATGGCTTTGTCGCGGACGAAGTAGCCCACGGCGCCATTGCCCTTGCTCCAGCCGTTGCCTTCGGCGGAGATGAGTTCGCGGACGAAGTCATCCCAAGGCTTGTTTTGCGCGATGGACTCGGTGATGAACTGCATGTAAGGCTGGGCGCTGCCGCCCTGGCCGGGGAAGTCGTCTTGGGCGCGGAGGAGGTCGTAAGCCCAGTTCGCCATGTGGCTGCGGTAGCCGTCGGATTTCAGCAAATAGTCGATGAGAAGCTGGCGCTTGTTGGGATCATCAATCTCCAGAAACATCTTGGCCTCGTCAAGGGTCGGGATGCGGCCAGCGGCAACGAGAAAGGCGCGGCGCAGGAAGGTGGGGTCGTCCACGACTTGCGGGACGGAGAGTTTTTTCTGTTTGAAGATGCGGGCGATGCGCACATCGACCTCGTAGGCCGCTTTACGCAGGAATTCCGGGTCGTGGCTCTTCGATGCTTGGTTCCGGTCTTGGGCGTGAACGGAACCCAGTAGCGTCAAGGCCGCACATAGGGTTGTGATGGTGTGTTTCATTGCTAGAGAACGAGATTGGACTATCCCGAGTAAATTAAGAAACGACTCACAGGCTGTCAAACAAAGAATTTCGGGCGGGAACACACTTTTCGCTCCAAAGCGTTCAGTGGTAAGGAAGAACGGCCTGCGGCACCTTGTTGAGCACCGCAGGGCGATTGCTTTGGAAGACTTTAGGGTTGAGGTAAATGCTCCAGAGCAGCGAGGGCGGCGGCAGTTTCGGCCTGCTTTTTTGTCTGCCCTTCTCCAGAGCCGAGAGTGCGGTCCTGCCAGCGCACTTCGGCGACGAAGTGGCGGGCGTGCGGGGGACCACTCTCG